>JANORY010000087.1:0-5243 GCA_031415535.1 Burkholderiales bacterium
GGCCAGCGCAGTGTTCAGAAGCCCAATCAGCGACTCGCCGTTCTGCGGCACAAAGGCATCCAGATAGACCAGATGCTTGATACTACTGGCAATGCGATCGGCAACCCCGGTAATGACCATGCCACCATACGAATGGCCCAACAGAATCACATCTTTGAGTTCTTCAGCTTCAATGAGTCCGCAGACATCGCGCATATGGTTCTCCAGCGTGATGCCCTGGTGCCCCTGATGGGCGTACATACCATTGCCGCTCAAGGTGGGTGCCATCACGGTGTGGCCCTTCGCTCGGAGCGCCACCACCGTGTCGCGATAACACCAGCCGCCGTGCCATGCGCCATGGACCAAAACATAAGTTGCCATTTTCAGGATCTCCCGATTAGTTTGAGTTGTATGTTGCTACCTGCGCCGGGCACGCTGCAGATAATCGCGCCAGGGCGTCTGAAAGGATAGCATCGTCGGCGCGTTCTGATCCATCAAAACCTTGATGACTCTATCTCGTCGCGACCGGCTTTGTGTAACCGCCTTCGTGTAACCGCCTTTGTGTAACCTAATCCGAATCGTGTACCCTCTTAATACGCGAAACAATATCTTCTAATAATAAACACCAGCCCACGTCGCGCGCCGAACAAAGGAGACACATGAACAAACTTTCTCTTCTCGATCTGGGGTTCTTTATCGCCGAGACCGAGGCGAGTCCAAAACATGTCGGCGGCCTTTTGATCTGCAAACGTCCCGCCAAATCGAGCGCGACCTTCGCCAAAAACCTGTATCGCGAATATTTGAGCTTTACCGATGTCCTGCCGCCCTTTAATCAGGTCATCCATTTTTCCTTGAGTGCTCTACCGCAATGGCGCGATGCGCCTAGCGTCGATCTCGATCAACATGTCTTCTTCCATAAACTGGCCAAGGGGCAGAACGAGCGGCAAGACCTGTACGATTTTGTCGCGCAACTGCACGTGCCCAAGCTGGATCGAAGCCGCCCGCTCTGGGAAGTGCACATCATTGACGGACTAAAGGACGGCCGCTTCGCGCTGTATCAAAAAATGCATCACGCCTATGCCGACGGCGTGACGATGGCGCGCTGGACCGCTGACGGCCTGAGCGATGACGCCGATAACCTGGAGCTGACACCGGTCTGGACCATCGATCACAGCGGCAAGGTCAAGCGCTTCAAAAAGCGCGAGTACGAGTTGATGAAAACCGTCTGGAAACAAGTCACCGGGATCAGCCTGCAGACCTTGGGCATCGGACGGCTGGCGACCATGCTGTTTCTGGAAACGGTGAAACTCACCAAAAACGCCATCGCCCTGCCCTTCATTTCCAGCGCCAAAACGCCTCTGACTGGCCAAGTCACCGCCGGCCGGCAATTCGCGACCACGGCAGTACCGATGACCCGCATCAACGAAGTTCGCACGCGTACCCGCTCTACCGTCAATCATGTGGCGCTGACCTGTATCGACGGCGCGCTGCATCGCTACCTCGAAGATCAGGGCGTGACCTTGACCCGACCCATCACGATTCAGATGCCGGTCAACTTGCGCCGCGAAGGCGAGAAAGGGGCCGGCAACAAGATCGGCATTATCCAGGTCGAGCTCTCGTCCACAACCACCGATCCCTATGTGCGCCTGCGCAACATCGGCTTTTCCTTGCGCAATGTTCGCACAATGATCGACAGCGTAGCACCGGCTGCCATTGAGTCGTACACCATCGTCACCGGTCTGGTCGCGCAAATCGCCGAGTTGCTCAAGCTCAGCAACACCTTGCCGCCGATGGGCAATACGCTGGTATCGAATGTCCCCGGCCCGAAAGACTTCATGTATCTAAAAGGCGCGCGGATGGAGGAAATGCATCCGATCAGCACGCTGCCGCCCAGTAACCTGCTGAACATTACCTTGTTCAGCTATGCCGGTCAGTTGTTTTTCGGATTGATCGCAACCAGTGAATTGCCGAACCTGAGCAAGCTCGGCGAGCATATACAAACGGCCTTTGATGAACTGGATCAATCGGTGCGTGAGGCTCATGCGGCGTAACGAGCCACGCTTGACCTACCGGCGGCGTTCGGCTCGCCCAAGGCAGTTTCAAGCGCGCAGATCGCTGCGATTCTCAATGATCCGCGACACCAGACCATAGTCCACTGCCTCGGCGGCGGTCAACCAATGATCGCGATCGATATCGGCGCGCACCCGTTCGATCGTTTGGCCGGTCTCACGCGCGATCACCGCCGCAATCCGCTCGCGAATCTTGATGATCTCGCGCGCCTGAATGGCGATGTCACTGGCTTGGCCGCCCGCACCACCACTGGGCTGGTGAATCAGGAACCGGGTATTGGGCAGGCAGAACCGTCGCGCCTTCGGAACGGCCAGGAACACATGCGTGGCGGCACTGCCGACCCAGCCGGTACCCACAATGTCAACCGGTGCCTTGATGAAGCGCAGGACGTCATGAATCGCGTCACCCGATTCGACATGCCCGCCGGGTGACGACACCAACACCATAATCTTGCTGTCGGAGGCGTCGTCGAGCGCAATCAGGCGACGCACCACATCGTTGGCGGTGGCATCGGTAATGGCACCAAAAACCAGGACTGTCCGGGAACGAAAGGCCTTCTCTTCAAGAAAATCGGTTCGTTGACGATCCGGTTCGGCATTGCTGGATTCGCTGCTCCTGGGCGCGCCATTGGCCGATTCATTGCTGACATAGGGGTTCATAAGAGTTCCTTCTAAATTGATTTGGGCAAATGCAACACGGACTGGAGTTTAGCTCGCCACCTGCGTGCAGCGCAGCGTTCCAGGCGTTTCCTCGATGGAAGGACTATTGCTCATCGAACACTCATGCCGCAAGTAGGACAACGGACCAATACACACCGATGGCCAATTGCACTGCGAACGCCGAAAACCGCAGCGAGACGGCCAACGCCGAGATCGAACTGAGGTGAATGATCGATTGCAGGACACGCGCCATGAGAAAGAAATATGCCAGAGGATCGGTAAGAGCGGACCTGCCGGTCACCACGGCAATGAGCATTAAGCCGCCAAAGATCGGCAAGCCTTCGATGCAGTTCGCGTGAGTCCGTGCAAGACGCTGCATGAACGGAGAAAGGTTCGAGTTATCCGGTCTGAACCCGTTTGCGGGAACTACTTTCGAGAGGACTAGTGTGGTGCGAAAGACCTCCATAAGAACTAATAGGAACAATGCCCATACTACGAAACCGGTCAGGGCAGCAAGGGTAGGATTCATCTTAACTGGCTTTCAATGGATGTCTGCTGGGGAGTCTTGAGGTAACAGTACTTTACCGAATGCGTGCGATCCGTGTTGTAGCTTTGCATTTACTCGTCGACGTCCACGTGAATTTAGTCGATCGAATGATACAACTTGCGCCGAAATGCGCTGGTACAGAACTGATGTCAGCCGTCACTGCCGGGGAACCTCCGAGACCGGCCGCCAGAGCGTCCTGCAGGTCTTGGGTAAGCGTTACAACACCTTTAATAACGCCAGGACCGCCGTTTGTCCAGTAAACGACAAACAAAACTGCGCCGCCTTGCCCGTTGAATTGAGCTCGAACAACCGCAACGACCTCAGTTCTCCCTTTGACAAGCGCCGCTGAGGACAACACCGGGATTACCGCTCCGAGTTCACGCACCGAGTTCACACACCGTGCACCGTGACGGCTAGCAGCCGCGTAGCCGATGAGCCAGCGGCTTGAGCAGCATCGCACGCAGCCTGCGCGGTGAAAGATGAGTTCGCCGTGCGACGCTCCAGATGTGTAGTCGAGAAGCAGCCCAGCTTTTCAAAGTATTCGGACAAGCCAAGTTCGGCTTCGGCCTCGCGCTGTGTTATGCCCTTTTGATCAGCGCGCCATTGAGTACCCCACAAAACGAGAGCGGCGAAATTCTGGCCGGCGACCTGACAAAGACCCTCAGCGGGGCGATCGCCGGAGAACTGAACCGAAGTATCGGCGCAGCCCGTCATCGCCGCGAACAAGAAGTGTAGGAGAGTTCACAGATTCCAACTCCTGCGCGCGTTGCGATCACCGTAGTCTCCGGATTCGCGCAAGAAACGGCGTGAAAATCCGAACGCTTTCTCGAAGAAACAAAGCGACTCGCTGACGTTAGGAACATAGACGATGGTGTAGCCGAACTTCTTGTAGTTGCTTTCTTCAGCAATGCTGCGCAAGCTCTTCGTAGCGCGCGGCTGGACGCCCTCTTTACTCAGGATCCAGTGTTAACCTCTGCGGCGTAGAGCAGCGGCAGAAACGATTCAAAATTACCCACCTCTTCGATGTTGTGCCTTATCCAGGCGTGGCCCCGCGCCTCGTCGAAGGCAAACATTCGAATCAGCGGGTTGACGATCCATCCGACGATCCCGTCCGCACCCACCGTAAGGCTATTGCGATAAAGCGTACCTGACTCAACTGCTTTAAATTCGTAGTCCATTCGCGCAAGTCGGAGCCCGTGAAGCCGAGGCCGATGGGCGAAGCCTTGCTCATCGAGCTTAGTGATCTCGCTATGTACATCCACCAGGTAATCAGGGTTGGCACCAAACATCTCGGTCAGATGGATCACGCTACCAACCCCTATGGTTCCATCCGGGCTGCGCTTTGAGTACTCGACGGATATGTGGTCTCGGGGATGCCATACACAATAACGATTCAAGCGCCGTCCGTCGTACAGAATGTCGCCCTCCAAGTGTTTGAACCACCAGACCAGCATTTTCGGCGTGACACCGCGAACGAGTTGATGCTCAATCCAGCAATTGATGCGTCCATCGGAAAGAATCTTAAACCCAGAGCGAGCGCTCTCAAGCGGTTTACACACCCACGGAATGTCCAGCGGCTCAGGTGCTCGTCGCTTACGCAGTGCGGACCAGCCGATGACCAGCAAGCCCGCGACCCCGGCCAACGCAGCCATGCCGACCAGATATGTGCGTCGCTTCAATCTAGACAGTAGCCTTCACCGGCACCAACGTTCAGGCAGTTAGACTTCTCGCTCAGCCACTGGTCGGTTGCCAGAGCGGAGCTCGTACCAGGAGGGATCTCTGCGATGACTCCTGCGGTGCCCGAATTGGGGTCTTCGAAGCCAGCGACGAGCAAGGCCAGAGTAGCGCAAGCCACGAAGGAGCGAACGGTGAGGTTCACGGAACCGGTTCCAGGAAGGCAATCACTTGAGCACGGCTCACCCACGGTCACTGCCGAGACAGAATAAAATGGGTGGCCCTTGCCGAGGCTTCGTGCTTGACGCAGGCAT
>JANORY010000088.1:0-8403 GCA_031415535.1 Burkholderiales bacterium
GGGTCTCGGCGCCATTGCAGCGGCGCTCTGGATCGATCTGCCCCTCGAAGCGGTCATGCTGAAGATCTCCGACGGCACCGACGACTTTTCGCTGTTGGCAATCCCGTTCTTCGTGCTCGCCGGTGCCATCATGGCCGAAGGCGGCATGGCGCTGCGACTGGTCAATCTGGCACGTGTGTTCGTCGGCTGGATTCGCGGCGGTTTGGCCCTGGTCAACATCCTGGCGTCGACTTTTTTCGGCTGCATCTCCGGCTCGAGCGTCGCCGATACGGCGTCGATCGGCTCGGTGATGATTCCGCAGATGGTCAAGCAGGGCTACCCCAGAGTATTCGCGACCAATCTGACGATCTGTGGTTCGGTGCAAGCGGTGCTGATCCCGCCCTCACACAATGCGGTCATCTATTCGTTGGCGGCCGGTGGTTCGATTTCGATCGCGCACCTCTTTCTGGCGGGTGTCTTCCCGGGACTGTTGTTCGGCCTGTGCCTGGTCGGCCTGGTTTTGTGGATGGCCCCCCGGCGCAATTTTCCGCGTGGCGAGTCGATCAGCTTTGGACAGTCGGTGCGAATCGTACTGGACGCCTTTTGGGGGCTGGTGACGGTATTCATCATCCTCGGCGGCATTCTCTCGGGCATATTCACCGCGACCGAGTCAGCGGCGGTGGCCTGCGTCTATGCCTTTTGCGTGACGATGTTCATCTACCGCGACTACCGCTGGAGCGAGTTGCCACACCTGGTCCACCGGACCGTCAAGACCGTCGCCATGGTCATGATGCTGATCGGCTTCGCCGCCGCCTTCGGTTACCTGATGGCGATCATGCAGATACCGGCCAAAGCCACCGCGTTTCTCACCGGCCTGACCGAGAACAAATACGCGATGCTGCTGATGGTCAACATCTTGTTGCTCGTGCTCGGGACGTTCATGGACATGGCGCCGCTGATCCTGATCTGCACGCCCATCTTGCTGCCGGTCATGACGCGCCTCGGCGTCGATCCGGTTCACTTCGGCATGATCATGTTGGTGAATCTCGGCATCGGCCTCATCACCCCGCCGGTGGGTCCGACCCTTTTTGTCGGCTGCGCGATCGGCAAGGTGACGATGGAGGAAGTCAGTCGCGAGCTCTGGCCGTTCTATGGCGCAATGATCGTAGCGCTCGGACTGGTCACCTATGTACCGGCGTTTTCATTGTGGCTGCCGGGACTGATGCGCTAGCTACCGCTATGGGCGCTGTGGGCATTATTGGCCGCTATCAGCGCACGCCAGCAACCATCCTTCTGGCGTGCTGTGCGTTAACCGCGCCAGGCGGGATTCGACCCGCCAATATTTCTGCGACCTGAGCGACGGTTTCCATCGCCTGATGTTCGATGGCGGCCGGCGTCAGGCCGCCAATGTGTGGTGTGGCGAGCACCAGAGGATGACGCGCGAGTTCGGGGCTGGGCATTTGGTCGGGCGCGCGGCCAACGTCCAGCGCGCATCCGGCCAGGTGTCCGATTTCGAGCGAATGCGACAAGGCGGCCTCGTCAACCAGGTCGCCGCGCGATGCATTGACAAAGAAGCCTCCGGGTTTCATGGCAGCGAATGCTTTCGCGTCCAGCAGGTTTTTGGTTTCTTCGCTGGCGACCGCTAGGCAGACGACAAAATCGGAATCGCCGAGTAATTGCTTCAGGCCAACCTGGTTTATGCGGAGATCCGCGCACACTGCGTATGGGTCCGATACCAGTACGTTCATACCGAAGCCCAAGGCTAACTCGGACAGGCGTCGCGCGATCTGGCCATAACCAATGATGCCGACGGTGGCGTCGCGCAGTTCGCGCCCGGGTCTGGCAACCGGCACGACGCCACGATGATAGGACTCCGTCGCGGCGCAAAAACTACGTGACCGGGCGATCATCGCGCCGATAATCCATTCCGATACCGACGCGAGAAAAAAGCGTGGAAAATTTCAAAGCCTCCTTTGACATGTGATGCACATGCGAATAGCATTCACACATGTCTAAAATGATCCAGTTGCGTCATGTTCCCGACGAGTTGCATCGCAAGCTCAAAGCACGCGCTGCGCTCGACGGGCTCACTTTGTCCGACTACCTGCTGCGCGAAGTGAGGAAGGTTGCGGAGCGGCCGACGCCCGCCGAACTGCAAGCGCGGATCGCGCGACGTACGCGGGTCACGACTCGCGAGTCTGCCGCCCTCGCGGTCAGGGCCGAGCGCGACACGCGGTGATTGTCCTCGACGCATCGGCGGCGCTTGAACTGTTGCTCAACACGCCGTCCGGTGCGAAGGTGGCTACTCGACTGTTCTCACAGGGCGAGACGCTTCACGCACCTCACTTGATCGATCTTGAGGTGGCTCAAGTCCTGCGCCGCTGGGAGCGTGCGGGCGAGATTTCCCCGCAGCGGGCTCACACGGCGTTGGAGGATCTCACTGACCTGGGGCTAACCCGATATCCACATCTCCTGCTGCTGCCGCGCGTCTGGGCGCTGCGGCACAACGCGACCGCGTACGATGCCGCCTACCTCGTCCTGGCTGAAGCGCTGGGCGCGACGCTCGTAACGCGCGATGCGGCACTTGGTTCGATTCCCGGCCACAGCGCCCGTGTCGAAGTGGTGACATGAACGTCGCTTAGGTCACCTTGATTCGTCATGGGCAAGATACCTATCCGATTTGCTCATGTTTATGACTCTTATTTCCTGCCCGGCATCTCCTGCGAAATCATGTGATGTTGCTCCATCATCTGCCCCATCATCTCACCCATCAGTTTCAAGTGCTCATCGATCCACTCCCGATTCTGCGCAGGCGACATGCCGTCACCGGGCCGGGCCTTCTGCATCTGGGTCGTAACGTCTTGCATCGCTATCATATGCACCTGCATCAACTTCTGGCGCTCGGCACCAGCGGCGTTCTGCGCCGCAATAAGCTTTTGCTTTGCCGCCAGCGTCTTCTGACTCAGCATTCTCTGCGATTCGTCCGGCGCCGCCGTGCCGGTCAGCGGTAACGCAAGGACGAGACTGGTAAATATCAGGGCGAACAGCTTATTCATGGTGATTTTCCTGGAAGGGTAATGTCGACCAATTTAGCCGAGCCGGTGGCGCAGCCATTGACAATCGTCAAGGCGTGACCAAACACCGATTCGCGGCCCAATGTGAACGATTGAAGCGGTTCCATCAAAAGCTTGATAAGTATCAACCTCATATTCTGACGCGCGTCTATCGTATGCAAGTCTTGACTGACTCGCCGAAATTGGTCGGCATTCACGTTTTGGCGGATACAGAGTTCGCTTGTGATGCCTCGATACGTTTCGCATCTGATTGTCAAAGAATCCGCTCAATTGGTGCGCGCTGGATTACTCGTCGTGCTCGTTGGCCTTTCGCTATCAACACCGGTACTCGCGCAAGACTTACCGGTGCCCCTGCGACTTGCCGATGTCGTTCGTATCGCGACCCAACAACGCTCCGAGATTACCGCAATGGGCGCGCGCGCCAGTGCGGCGGCGCAGCGCCCCGCCATCGTAGGTGCGCTCGAGGACCCGATGATCTCGCAATCGATCGATCACTATCCCTTGAAAATGATGGAGGATACGCAGGCGCGCGGGCGTTTCAACTGGACCATCAGCGTCGAGCAACGGTTTCCACTTTCGGATATTCGCCGCCAGCGCTCTCTAGGGGCGCAAGCGTCGGCGCAGCGTGCCGAGGCGGACGTGGATCGGGTTCGCCTTGAGGTGGCGCTCGAGGCACAACTGGCGTTCTTTATGTTGGTGGAACGACGAGCCATGTCGGGCGTTCTCGACGAACAGCTTAATCTGGCCCGGGAGTTGGTCGCCACCGCAAGCGCGCGCTATGCCGCTGCTCGAGGCCCTCAGGCGGAGGTTTTGCGCGCCGAGGTCGAAGTGGCTCGCGCGCAAGCTGCCAAGCTAAGACTGGTGGCAGAGACAAGTGCTGCGGAGGCGATGCTCAACGCAAGTTTGGGACGTCCAAGCTCGGCCGTCGTGCCGGCGACTGAACACCAGGGACGTCCGGAAGCCCCGCCGGCCGCAGAGAACGTCCGTACCGCCGCACTGTCGGCCCGGCCCGAGCTGCGAGCGGGTGTCGCGGAGATCGATCGAAGCGCTGCGGAAATCCAGGTGATGCGCGCGATGTACGGTCCGATGGCGTCAGTGAGGGTCGGACGCTCATCCACTATGGCGGAGGGATCGGGGGCGATGATCATGTTCGGCATCAGCATACCGATTTGGCGTGATCGATTGCAGGCCGGTGTGGCCGAGGCACAAGCGATGGAGAACATGGCACGCGCCGATTTGCAGGCCATGCGGCGAATGATCGAGGGTGAGGCGTCGGTCGCGCGCGAAATCGTAAACGCAGAGCGCACGCGGGTCGAATCGCTGCGCCAGGAGGTTGTGCCGCGAGCGCGCATGGCCGCCGAAGCGTCGCTGGCGGCGTATTCCTCGGGGCGCAGCACGCTGGTGTCCGTAATTGAAAGTACGCGCGCGCTCTGGGATGTGCGGACCGAACTCATCATGGCCAACACCGCACTTGCGAGTTCATGGGCGCGGCTAAATCGGGCCATGGCAAACAATGAAATGGCTCCACGATGAATACCGAAATTCGCTTTCGTTTAGGCGCCGCTGCTGTTGGGGCTATGGTAGCGACGCTGCTGCTCGTATCAATTTCGTATTGGCTTACTGAACCGCAAGATTGGTCTTTCTCGCGTAACCGCGGATCCGCAAAGCCTCCAGCAAAAGGCTCAAGCTCTGAGGTAACGCCAATCGCCCCGTCGTCTGCCATAGTTGAACCGAAGCCGGCCGGCGCTCAAGCTGAGAACGTCTCAATACCGGACAGCGCCCGGCTTGATTCGTTCGGTGTGCGCTTTGAACGAGCCAGAATTGAACCCGTCGCGCAAGTGGTACGCGCAGTGGCGACCGTGGTCACGGACGAAACCCGAATCTCACATGTGCACGCGCGGTATTCGGGCTGGCTCGAGCAACTCTACGTAAACACCACAGGGCAGTCGGTGCGTGTCGGCGAGCCATTGGCTGGAATCTTCTCGCAGGACTTATACGCATCTCAAAACGAATATCTGACGATGCTCGGGTATGCTGACGGTGGTTTGGCGAGCGCCGCATTGAAGGCCGGCCGCACGCGCCTTGAACTGCTCGGAATGACGGCCGCAGAGATCAAACAGATTGAGCGCACGCGTCAGGCCCGCCGGTTGGTCACCGTGGTGGCACCGCGCGCTGGCGTGGTCTTGCGCCGCGGTGTGAGCCTGGGCACCGCGATCGATCCGAGCACGGAAATCGTGACCATCGCAGACTTGTCAAGCGTCTGGGTGATCGCCGAGATCCCGGAAACACAGTCGGCCGGTATCAAGCTTGGCGATACCGCCAATCTGAGTTTCCCGGCGTCGGGACTCGCCGCAATGACGGCGCGCGTGCAGTTCATATATCCGACACTCACCGACCGAACCCGCACTGTTCGGGCGCGATTTGTAGCACCGAACACCGATGGGCGACTGCGACCGGGCCTGTACGGCACGGCGGAGTTCGCTCCCACTCGAAGAGACGCATTGACGGTTTCGCGCGATGCCGTGGTCGACAGGGGTGAGCTACAGTATGTGTATGTACGCGCGCCGAGCGGCGTTCTCGAGCCGCGCACGGTTAAGCTCGGTAGTCGGCTCGCCGATCGTATCGAGGTCACCCAGGGTGTGTCGCCGGAGGACGATGTCGTGGCAGCCGGCGTATTCCTGATCGACTCCGAGAGTCGATTGCGGGCGTCGGGTTCGGGTGTCGGTCATTCAGGTCACGGTGGTTCGCCAGTGCCAACTGCACCCGCGCCTGCAACGGCGCCTGCACCGGCATAGGCAACGGCACCCGCAGTGGCACCCGCAGCGACGCCTGCGCCCGCCTCTGCGCCAGCCTCTACCCCGGCGCATTCCACGCACGGCAAGTAGCCATGATCGAACGCGTCATCGAATGGTCGGCCAAGCATCGCTGGATCGTATTCGGGGTAGTCGTTCTGCTCTCGATTTGGGCAGTCGACAGCATTCGCAAGACACCCATGGATGCGATCCCTGACCTGTCGGACCCCCAAGTCATCGTGTTCACCGAATGGATGGGACGCAGCCCCGACTTGGTCGAAGACCAGATTACCTACCCACTGGTGCGTGCATTGCAAAGCACACCGGGTGTGCGAACCGTACGTGGTTACTCGATGTTCGGGATGAGCTTTATCTATGCGATATTCGACCAGAGCACGGATATCTACTGGGCTCGCACCCGGGTCATGGAACAAACCGGGCGGGTAGCGCAAATGCTGCCGACCGGGGCGATCCCGACCCTCGGACCAGATGCCAGCGGTGTTGGCTGGATCTATCAATACGTGTTGCAGGATTCCTCTGGGCGGCTGAATCTTGCCGAGTTACGCGCACTTCAGGATTTCACGGTGCGCCCCTTGCTTCAGGGGACCAAAGGCGTGGCCGAAGTCGCCTCATTAGGCGGGTTCGAACGGCAATATCAGGTGCTGCTCGATCCGGCCAAGCTCACCGCCTACGGCATTACGCCGGAGGAAGTCTCGCGCGCCGTGCGCAGCGCCAATGCCGAGGTCGGTGCGCGAGTACTCGAGTTGGCTGGACGCGAGTACGTGCTGCGCGGCCGCGGTTATGTGAAGACGCTCGGTGACCTGGAGCAAAGCGTGGTGGCGGTCGCGGCGGGCGGCACACCAATCCTCTTGCGCGATGTCGCGCAGGTGCAGTTCGGACCGGAGATCCGCCGGGGTGCGGCCGATTGGAATGGTCAAGGCGAAGCGGTGGGCGGCATTGTGGTCATGCGCATCGGTGCCAATGCACTTGACGTAATTCGCGCGCTTGAGCAACAGATCGCGCAACTGGCCTTACCGGAAGGTGTGCGACTTATTCCCACCTACGACCGTTCTCAGCTCATCCTCGGCGCCATCAATACGCTGCGAACGACATTGATCGAGGAAGGAATTATCGTCGCTATTATTTGCCTCGTATTTCTGATGCATGCGCGCTCGGCATTGGTGGCGATTATCATTCTGCCGCTTTCAGTGCTGTTGTCGTTCATCGGCATGCGCTACCTCGGGATCAGCACGAACATCATGTCACTGGGAGGTATAGCAATCGCGGTTGGCGAACTGTCGGACGCGGCGATCGTACTGATCGAAAATGCGCACCGCAAGCTGGCCCAGGCACCGTCGAACTCAGACCGCGTACGGATCATCATCGACGCCTGCAAGGAGGTAGGCAGGCCGATCTTCTTTTCACTGATCCTGATCACCGTAAGCTTCTTGCCTATTTTCACGCTGGCCGGTCAGGCTGGACGGCTGTTCGAGCCGCTGGCTTACACGAAAACGCTGGCAATGTTTACTGCCGCTTTATTGTCGATCACGCTGGCACCACCGCTGATGATTCTTCTTCTGCGCGGGCGCTTTCGTACCACGCAGGAAAATCCGCTGAATCGCGTGCTGGGGAAGGCGTACCACCCGATCGCCGTCGGTATTGTGCGCTGGCGCTGGGCCGTACTGGCGGCTGCGCTCACAGGAATGTTGGCAACCGTTCCGGTATTCTTGCGACTCGGCTCTGAATTCATGCCTCCTCTGGACGAAGGCTCGCTGCTGGTCATGCCGACCACGTTTGCCGGCATTTCGATCGAGGAGGCTCGGCGCGCGCTCACTACACAAGATCGCACCATCAAGGCCTTCAAGGAAGTCGCTTCTGTACACGGCAAAGCGGGGCGCGCGGAGACGGCCACGGACCCGGCGCAGCTCGATATGAACGAGATCGTCGTGACTTTGCATCCGCGCAATGAATGGCCGCTGATCAGTGTCGATCGCTGGTATAGCGGCAAAGCACCCGAATGGGCCGCCAGCGGATTGAGAAGGATATGGCCTGAGCAGCGGCCGCGCAGACTCGCGGAACTACAGCGCGACCTTGACCTTGCGTTGAAGATGCCGGGTTATCAGATGGCGATTTCGCCACCGATCCGAACCCGCATCGATATGCTCACCACGGGTGTACGGACCCCCGTCGGCATCAAGGTTTTCGGGCCGGACCTGGTGGGCATCGAGCGAGTCAGCCTTGAGCTGGAAGGACTCCTGCGTGAGGTCGCCGGTACCCGCAGCACATTTGCGGAACGCCAAACCGGACGCGAGTACATTGACATCATTCCGAATCGCGAGTCAATTGCGCGCTTCGGATTGAGCGTGCGCGAAGTACTGGATGTGGTCGAGGCCGCCATCGGCGGCATGCCGGTTTCAACAGTAATCGAGGGAAGAGCCCGCTATTCGGTCAACGTTCGTTATGCCGCCGACTTTCGCGCTGATCCGCAAGCGCTTCGCGCGATTCTGGTACCGATTACTGCTTCGCCAGCGGTATCGTTTGGCGAAGGCGCGGCCGCC
>JANORY010000089.1:0-3480 GCA_031415535.1 Burkholderiales bacterium
CCGAAGTGTCGCTTCTGCCGCCGGCATTTGCCCGTTGGCGAACAGGATGGCAGCCTCTTCGAGTTCCGGTGGCAAGTTCGAGCCACTGATGTGAATCTCGCCAGCGTGCGCGGTATCACCAAGGGCAATCGAGGTGCTGCCGCCGTTTCCTGAAAAATTGACGGGCGCATTGGCGGCGGCTGCGCCGATTGCACCTACTGCTCCGTTGGCGCGGGCCGGCGCAACGGCAACATCATGCGGTGCGGCGGCAAGTCCTTGAACACGGTTGGGCGGCGGCGGTATCGGCAAACCTGAGGCGATCATTTCCGACTCGATGCGGTCGATCTTTTCTGCGGTCTGACGCGCGATTTCGCGCTGCATTTCACTGCTGGGAGAATTCGCGGCGATGCTGCTATCGGGCGAACGCGCCGACGCGCCGTCTTTGCCTCTGCGGCTGTCAGCTTTTTCTTTGCGCCCGAAGATTGAAAATACCAATCAGTTCACCCCGAAAATTCAGAAACCGGCCGGCCGCAATGAACCGCTTGCGGACCCGATTAACTGTCTCGGCTGAGTTTAGCATCGGTACTTGCGGCAGGTTCATCCGGTGCTGGCCGTGTGTCGGGCGCAATGCACCTGCTATCGATTGCTGAAAAGAATGTTAAACACAAGCTTAATCGCCGTACATCTTTTGGCGCAACTCGCGACGTTGTTGGGCTTCCAAAGAGTAGGTTGCGGTCGGACGAGCCAACAGACGCGGCAATCCGATTGCCTCACCGGTTTCCTCGCAGTAGCCGTACTCACCATTTTCAATCTGCGCCAGAGATTGTTGAATCTTTTTCAGCAGCTTGCGCTCGCGATCGCGGGTACGCAATTCGAGGGCGTGCTCCTCTTCGATCGTCGCACGATCGGCCGGGTCCGGTACGACCACCGTTTCACGCAGATGCTCGGTAGTTTCGCCGGCATTCTGCAAAATATCGCGCTCCATTTGCTGCAATTTTCCTCGGAAGAACGCAAGCTGAGCTTCGTTCATGTAGTCCGACTCTTTCATAGCCAGCAGTTGGGCATCGGTCAGAATTTTTTTGTCCATGATTTCAGCCATTTTTGCTACCAGTCCAAGATACGTCAAAACCTGGAGCCCTTACATTAACTAGGCCAGGCACTGTTCCAAACCCTTGATAAACGTGTCCTTGGGCAAGTTACGCCCAATGAAGACCATCTTGCTAGACGGCTTCTCACCGGGCGGCCAGCGTTTACCTTGATCAGCACCCATCATTTGATGGACACCTTGAAAAACGGTCTGCTTGTCCGAGCCCTTCATAAAGAGCACGCCTTTATACCGCAACATATCCTGTCCGTAAACCTGAATAATGCCGGACAGGAAATCCTCGAGTTTGGCGGAGTCGAACGGTCGATTTGAGCGGAAGACGAACGACTGAACGTTGTCATCATGCTCATGCTCGTCACTGGTCAGGAACTCTGGGTTGATTTCCAGAATCGAGTTCAGGTTAAAGCCCCGGATATCCAGAATCTCGGCAATCGGTGCATCACCAAAGCGCATTGGCTTGATCGGTGCCCTCGGATTGATACGACTGAGCCGGTTACTCAGGGTGGCGAGTTCATCTTCGGACACCAGATCAGCTTTTGACAGCCAGATGCGATCGGCGAAGCCAACCTGCTCCTGAACTTCTTTCTGGCCATTTAACTGCATCATGCCGTGCTTCGCATCAACCAAGGTAATCACGGCGTCGAGCAAATAATAATCGGCAATGTCGTCGTCAATGAAAAAGGTCTGAGCCACGGGTCCTGGGTCGGCCATGCCGGTGGTCTCGATGACGATACGGTCAAACTTGATGGCACCCGACTCACGCCGCTCACGCAGATCGCCGAGGATACGGACCAGATCGCCGCGCACCGTACAACAAATGCAGCCGTTGTTCATCTCGACAATTTGCTCGTCGCTGGATTGCAGCAACAGCTCGTTATCGATGCCCTCTTCACCGAATTCGTTTTCGATCACGGCGATTTTCAGGCCATGATCCTCCTTCAGAATTCGGTTCAGCAGCGTGGTCTTACCACTACCCAGAAAGCCGGTCAAAATAGTGACCGGCACGTGCTTGTTGGAACCCATTGTTAGCTTCCCCTGCGTGCTTCCTCGAAGGGGCCGGATTCTAACCCTTCTGGCGCAGGAGGCAAATCAAGCCGTTTTCAGGCCGTTTTCGCGTAACGACCGGTCTTTTCGACAAAATCGACGATTCGTTTGTGGACACGATCGCGCTGTCGGGGCGGTGCCAATCGAAGCCGTTCGTAGGCACCTTTCGGCAGATCGACATAACGTCGTCGATCGCCGCGAAACTTGCACTCGCGCCAACCGTGCAGAACCATCCAGCCCCAAGTATCTTCCGACATCGGCGATTCGACGCGCATTCGCATGCCGTCGAGGGTCAGGCGCGCGCCGATTTCCGGCACCTGGTCGATCGGGGTCAGCTTGCGCTTGACGCGAACGCTCAATGCCGTACGAAATAGATCCTTGAGTCGACTCATGGCCCTCTGATGTCATTACGACTTTGGAAAATCACGGGTGTGGTGTTCAACACTGGAAGCATGCCACCGCCCGGCCGCGCGTTCGGTGAGTGATGGATCACGGGCAGAAATCGCCCGATAGTCGGTACTGGAGCGCCCCAGGCCCGCCGCTATGAGGCCGGCACCTACACCAGCGTAGCGTCGGTTGGCAGACCCAGCAACACGCGGCCAGCCAACTCATAGGTTGCTGGCGCGATCATCATATGGGCGGTGATCGTCTGGGCATCGCGCAATTTGCGCTGCAGCAGGTTATCGTTGAACACCGCCGCGCCGCCGCACAGGTCCTGCGCCTGTCGGCACACCACGGCAGCGGTACGCGTCATATGGGTCGCCGCCAGACGCAGCTTGGCGCGGGTCTCCAGTGCAATGCGTCGTTCGCCTTGCGCTGAAATCCAGGCCTGACCCACTTCATCAAACAGAAACGCCCGCGCCGAGCGCAACTGCGCGTCCATCTCGGCGAACGCCTGCTGCACCGGAGCGCGTTCAGCCAACACCTTGCGCGCACCGGCAGTTCGCGCGCCACCGGCAAACTCGCGAAACTCGTCCAGTGCCGCGCGCGCATTGCCGGCGGCAACCGCTGCAATACCGAGCGCCAGCAGGCCAAACACCGGGAACACATACAAGGCACCATCGGTCTGCGGTTGGTCGACCAACAGCGACACAGTGCGCTGCCTTGGCACTCGAATGTCCTTGACCTTCATATCGCCACTGCCAGTACCGCGCAGGCCCATGGTGTGCCAGGTGTCAATCAACTCAGCCTCGGCCGCCGGAAAGATCATCGCTCGGATCTCGGGCGTGCCATTGGCAAGCTTGCGAACTTCGCCACCGTCCTGCACCGTACAACCGCCGTTCAGCCACTGACAGTTCTGGCTGCCACTGGCCCAGCGCCAATGTCCCGACACCTTGAAGACATCGCCTTCG
>JANORY010000090.1:0-2321 GCA_031415535.1 Burkholderiales bacterium
GGAATTACGTGCGGATCTGGCAGAAGAACTCGAACGACTGGCGAGGACCGATGCAACACTGATTGATACGACACTGCTGATCCATCCTGCGGTTTTGAACGATTTCCTTGACTACAACCGGTTTCTCGGCAGCGCCGAACGCATGCTTGGGCGCGCTGGCTTGCAAGGCATTGTGCAAATTGCCAGCTTTCATCCGGATTATTGTTTTGCCGGCAGCGGGTCGGACGAAATGAGTAATTTCAGCAACCGTTCACCGTTTCCGATGTTGCATTTGTTGCGCGAAGCCTCGGTGGCGCGGGCCGTGCAGGCACACCCGGATACGGCTGGAATATACCGGCGCAATATCGAGTTGCTGGAGCGTCTCGGTCGCGACGGCTGGGACCGTCTCTGGGGCTAATCAACCAAAGCTGGCCGTGTTCGCGAGCTTGTCAATGGCCGCAGAAGTCATAATAGCGGCTATGAAGACACCGAAACGACTGCAATCCCTGCTTGACGAAGGCCTGATCGATAGCGTAGTGCGACAACTGATGAGTGGCAAGGAAGCCATGGTTTATGTCGTTCGCTGCGGCACTGAAACGCGCTGCGCGAAGATTTACAAGGAAGCGACCCAGCGCAGCTTTCGTCAGGCGGTCGACTACACCGAAAACCGCAAGGTCAAGAATTCGCGCCAGGGCAGGGCGATGGCCAAGGGCACGCGTTATGGCCGACAGGCGCAAGAGGCGGCCTGGCAGAGCGCCGAAGTCGATGCCTTGTACCGCCTCGCGAGTGCCGGTGTGCGCGTGCCCAAGCCGTACAACTTCCACGAGGGCGTGTTGCTGATGGAGCTGGTGACCGATGAGGACGGCAACGCCGCACCGCGTCTGAACGATGTTCTTTTGAGCGCTGAGCAGGCGGAGGAATTCCATGCTCAGCTTATCGAGCAGGTAATTCGGATGTTATGCGCCGGGGTGGTTCATGGCGACCTGTCCGAGTTCAACATTTTGCTGGCGGCCGATGGCCCGGTGATTATCGATTTGCCTCAGGCGGTCGATGCTGCGGGCAATAACCACGCCGAACGAATGTTACTGCGTGACGTTGCCAATCTGAGCGGTTTTTTCGGACGTTTTGCACCGCCTCTGCTGAGTACTAATTACGGCGCTGAGATTTGGGATCTGTACCGACGCGGCATCCTAAGTACTGAAACGATCTTGACCGGGCGCTTCGTGCGTACCGCAAAAATCGTTGATGTCGGCGATGTCATGCGCGAGATTGACGATGTCCGTTACGATGAAGAAGCACGGCTGCTGCGAATGAATTCGTAAAGTGCCGTGTGATCGGCACCGGCGGCAAGGGTTTGTTCGGCCTGCGCCCAGGTAGCAAAGCACAGTTCGGCAAACGCGCCGGGTGTACCCATCCGATCGATAAAGCCGCGCGCCGTATCCAAGTCCTTGCGCATCAGAGCCAGTGCAAAACCTGAATTGAACAGACCGGACAGCATAAAGTTTTCGACCTTGTGCTCGGTGGTGTTGTTCTTGCCGGTCGAGGCATTGAACACCTGATTGACCAGTTTTGGATCAATGCCGAATTGCTCCGCAGCAATCAGCGCTTCGCACACAGCCAGCAGGCCGGAGGCTGAAACGTAATTGTTCAAGGCTTTGACGGCGTGTCCGGCACCGGCGTCGCCGACATGTACCAGGGTCTTGCCGATGGCTTGCAAATACGGCCGCGCCTGCGCGACCGCCTGTGAATCACCGCCTATCATGATTGAGAGGCTGCCATCGATGGCACGCTTGACGCCGCCTGATACCGGCGCATCAATGAACCGGATATCTTGCGCTTGCAGTCGCAGATGATTGGCGCGCGAACGGACCGGGTCGGACGAGCCCATATCGATCAGCAAAGTGCCGGGCGAAAGAGCGGCTGCCAGGCCGCCGGGTTCATCCCAAAGCAGTCGGTCGACGATGTTGCTGTCGGGTAGCATCAGGATCACCACCGAACTGTTGTGCGCCGCTGCGATTGATGAATTAGTCCAGGTAAAGCCTGGATCATCGACGAAGCGGGACTGTATCGATTCATCCCGATCGTAGCCGCGTACCGGGTGACCGGCGCGCAATAGATTGCGCACCATCGGTACACCCATTTGGCCCAGCCCGATGAAGCTCAGCATCAAATCCCCATTTCCTTGAAGACTTCTTTGGCGCCGCGAAAGCTGTCAATCGCGGCGGGTACGCCACAATAAATGGCAGTTTGCAAAAACACCTCCTGAATATCGTCTTTGCTCAAGCCGTTGTTGATAGCCCCGCGCACATGCAGCTTCAGTTCATGCGGACGATTCAAGGCCG
>JANORY010000091.1:0-4860 GCA_031415535.1 Burkholderiales bacterium
GGCACGCCGGTCGAGCCGACCCCCCTCGCCAAGGATGCCGTCGGCGATGACAAGTTCAAGAGCGAAATGAATTATCTGATCAAAGGGGTTGAAGGCAACATCCCGGCAGCCAAGTAGTAGTCGTCGTCTCAAGCAGTTGTCGTATCAACCAGTCGCGCGCATTTTTGGAACGTGTATTGATCGAAGCGAAATTCTGGCATCCGGTCGCCACCGTTGATTCGGTGGCTGACCAGCCACACGCAGCCCGGCTGTTGGGTAAGGATCTGGTACTTTGGCGTGACGAGGCGGGCGAGGCTCATGCCTGGGCCGATCAATGCCCGCATCGCGGTGCTCGATTATCGATGGGTCGGGTAACTGGCAGCGTCCTCGAATGCCCCTACCACGGTTGGCAGTTCGATGCGAGCGCGCAACTAATCAAGTTGCCAGCCTTGCCTGAGTTCACGCCAACCACCGCTCATCGGGCTCAAGCCTACTCGGTGTGCGAGCAATACGGCCTGATCTGGGTACGTTTGCAGGACAATGATGGCGCTACAAGCAGCGCACCGCCAATCTTCGCAGCAGAAGCGCAAGCCCAACTGCGCAAGGTCACCGCAGGACCCTATGAGGTTGCGACCAGCGCACCGCGTATCGTTGAGAATTTCCTCGACCTGGCACATTTCGGATTTGTTCATGAGCACTGGCTCGGTGCGCGTGAGGCGGCGGCGATTGCCGACTATCAGGTTGAATCGACCGCCACTGGAATAATGGCCTGCGGCTGTCGGGCCTGGCAGCCGCAATCGAGTATTCATGCTCAAGCAGGTGCCATGGTTGAATATACCTACGAAGTTAACGCCCCTTTCACGTCGATCCTGACCAAAATGCCGGAACAGGGCAGTGTTGCCATCAACGATTTTCGCGAGTCGATTGCCCTCTTCATTTGCCCGATCGATGCGGAGTTCAGTCGGGTCTGGTTTCGAATCGCGATGAATGATTTTGCGTCCTCCGATAGCGAGCTGATCTCGTTTCAGGACACGATCTTCAGCCAGGACAAACCGATTCTGGAATCACAACGACCCAAACGACTGCCGCTTGATCCCCGTGCGGAACTGCACAGTGCAGCGGATAAGTCGAGCGCCGCCTATCGTCGTGCGCTGCGCAAATGGGGTATCAGTTTTGGAGTGCTGACTAATGCCTGAAACGAGCCTCGAGTTGCAGCAATTGCTGGCCAGCATGCCAAAGGCCGAATTGCATATTCACATCGAAGGCTCACTTGAGCCGGAGCTGATCTTTCAACTGGCGCAACGCAATCGAATTATATTGCCCTATACCGACGTTCAAAGCCTGCGGCAGGCCTATGCGTTTACGAATCTACAGAGCTTCCTCGATATCTATTACGCTGGTGCCAGCGTATTGATTACCGAGCAGGACTTTTACGATATGACGATGGCGTATTTCATTCGTGCCCAAGCGGACAATGTGGTTCACACCGAAATCATGTTTGATCCGCAAACCCACACCGCGCGCGGCGTCGAATTTGCGACCGTCATTAACGGTCTGTATCGAGCCTGCCAGGATGCCCGTAGCCAGTTCGGAATCAGTGCCAGTCTGATCATGAGTTTTTTGCGTCATCTAAGCGAACGCGAGGCATTCGAAACCCTGGAGCAGGCGCTGCCGTTTCGCGAAAAGATCCTCGCTATCGGTCTGGATTCGAGCGAGCTCGGACATCCTCCGGAAAAGTTCGAACGGGTTTATTCGCGTTGTCGCGAACTCGGCTTTCGATTGACCGCTCATGCCGGTGAGGAAGGTCCACCCGAGTACATTTGGGGTGCCCTCGATCTATTGAAGGTCGAGCGAATTGACCATGGTGTGCAGTGTGTACGGGACGCCCGACTGTTAAAGACGCTCGCCGAGCGGCGCATTGGATTAACGGTCTGCCCCTTGTCGAATCTGAAGCTCAAGGTATTTCCAAGTCTTGCCGAGCACAATCTCGCCCGCCTGCTGCAACTGGGCTTGAATGTCTGCGTGAATTCCGATGATCCGGCGTATTTCGGTGGTTACATCAACCAGAATTATCAGCAGAGCTTTGCGGCCTTGGGCCTCGGGGCCGACCACGCCTACGCGCTGGCTTGCAACAGTTTCGACGCCAGTTTTATTTCGACCGCAGAACGAGCGGTGTTTCTGGATCTGCTCAAGCAACAGTTTGAGCCGTACTTCAAGCGTCAATGACCGTAGTCGATCATTCGTCGACCGCCATCCGGGCGGCGATCCTGAACTTCGACAACAACGACCAATTGCAGCGGATCGACGACGGCCTGATGGTGGTCAAGGACGGCCTCATTACGGCGATCGGCGAGTTCTCAAGGCTGGCAGCGTTGCACGCGCAGGTGCCGGTGACAGACTGTCGTGCCTACACCCTGGCACCGGGCTTTGTCGATACGCATATTCATTATCCGCAAACCGATGTCATCGGATCGCCCGCCGACGGCTTGTTACCCTGGCTCACTCAGTACACCTTTCCACAGGAGTCGCGGTTTGACGATCCGGTGCATGCGCGCGAGGTGGCGAGTTTTTTTCTGGATGAGTTATTGCGTCACGGCGTAACCACTGCGATGACCTATTGCAGCTCACATCCGCGTTCGGTTGACGCGCTGTTCGAACAAGCTGCGGCGCGCAAACTGCGCCTGGTCGCGGGCAAATGTCTGATGGATTCGAACTGCCCTGACGGCGTGCGCGATCAAACCGAGCAGAGCCTGCGCGATTCGGAGCAGTTGATTCAGCGCTGGCATGGTCAGGGCCGGCTCGGTTATGCGTTGACGCCGCGCTTTGCGGCGAGCTGTTCGGCGCGACAAATGCGCGGTGCCGCCGATCTGGCCGAGGCCTACCCAGGCACCTGGATACAAACCCATGTTGCCGAGAACCACGAGGAGATTGCCTGGGTAGCGCAACTTTTTCCGGCGGCGCGAAGCTACTTGGGCGTTTATGAATCGCTGGGCCTTTTGCGGCCGCGCAGTGTTTACGCGCACTGCCTCTATCTGGATCAAAACGATCGTGCCGCGCTGCAGGCCAACGCTGCGGCAGCGGCGGTCTGTCCGACCTCAAACCTTTTTCTGGGCAGTGGTTTGTTCGATTTTGCGGCGGCGGATTCGGCGGGTTTTGCCTATGGTTTGGCGAGCGACGTCGGCGGCGGAACTTCGTTCTCGCCATTTCATACTATGTTGGCGGCCTATCAGGTCGCCCGGCTGCGGGCGGTGAGCCTGAGCCCGCAACAACTCTGGTTTCGCCACACCCTGGGGGCTGCACGCGCGCTCGACCTGGGCGCTCAGGTGGGTAATCTGGCGCTTGGCTTTGAGGCCGATGCGATCTTGCTGGACCCGCGGGCAACACCTTTGCTGGCCCGTCGCACGGCGGCTGCAAGCTCGCTCAATGAGTGGCTGTTCGCGCTGGTGGTGCTCGGCGACGATCGGGTCATCAAGAATTACATGATTTCCGGGACCTTGGGTTAGCATTACGCGAGCGACGTATGAGCGTCAGTAAAGAGTAACCAGAGTAACGAGGGGACAGCCCATGGATCTGAATTTTTCAACCGAAGAACTGGCGTTTCGCGATGAAGTACGCGGCTGGTTGAGCGCCAACCTGCCCAAGTCGCTGCAGGACAAGGTCAATCGCTTTGAAGAACTGGACCGTGAAGAACTGCTGAGCTGGCACAAAATTCTCGCTAAAAAGGGTTGGGTAGCGCCGTCCTGGCAGCCGGAGTGGGGCGGCACCCGTTGGTCGGTGGTTGAGCGTTTTATTTGGGACGAGGAATGCGGCTTTGCCGGAACGCCAATGGTGGTGCCGTTCGGCGTCTCAATGTGTGGTCCGGTGTTGCAGCAGTTCGGCACCCAGGCACAGAAAGAGCGGTTTTTGCCGCGTATCTATAACGGTGACGATTTCTGGTGTCAAGGCTACTCGGAACCCGGGTCCGGATCGGATCTGGCATCGCTAAAGACCCGTGCCGATCGGCGCGGTGACAAGTACGTGGTCAACGGGCAAAAAATCTGGACTTCACTGGCACAACATGCTGACTGGATTTTTTGTCTGGTCAGAAGTGACTCGGAATCGAACAAGCGTCAAGAGGGCATCAGCTTTTTGCTGATTGATATGAAAACACCGGGCATTACCGTGCGACCGTTAATCTTGATGGACGGCCGTCATGAGGTAAATGAGGTGTTCTTTGAGAATGTCGAAGTGCCGGCCGAGAATCTGGTGTTTGAAGAAGGTAAGGGTTGGACCGTAGCCAAATTCCTGCTGGGCCACGAACGTTTGGGCACCGGGCAGATTGGCGTGTCGAAGCGCAACATCCAGATTCTGAAGGATTTTGCAGCAGCGCAACCGGCCGATGGCAGTGGCTCGATGATGGACGACTCGCGCTTTCGCGATCGCCTGGCGCGCGTTGAAGTGGAGCTGATGGCGCTCGAAATAACCAACCTGCGCTTCGTCGATCAAATGCGAAAAACCGGCAAGCCGCCGGGCGCCGAGACTTCGGTACTGAAGATCAAGGGCACGGAGATTCAACAGGCACTGACCGAGATGATGGTCGATGCCATCGGGCCACTCTCACAGGTCTGCAAGCAGATCGATCCGAACAGCGAGATTGATCAGTTGCATGCCTGGCTCGCGCCGCGTTATGCGAATTTCAGGAAAACCTCGATCTACGCTGGCTCGAATGAAATCCAGCGCAATATTTTGGCCAAGGCCAGTCTCGGTCTCTGATCAAGCCAGAAGGAATTTTCATGAATTTTGATTACACCGAAGAACAGACCTTGCTCACCGATAGTGTCCGCAAGTTCGTCGAAAAAGAATACGACTTCGAAAGCCGCAAGAAATTGTTGAAGAACGCCG
>JANORY010000092.1:0-2411 GCA_031415535.1 Burkholderiales bacterium
GCGATTGCCGAAGCGCGCGCCCAGGGCGATCTCTCGGAGAACGCTGAATATGACGCGGCGCGCGATCGTCAAAGTTTTACCGAAGGACGGATTGCCGAGCTGGAGTCAAAACTATCAAATGCCCAAGTCATTGATGCCAAATTTCTCGATGCCGAGGGGCGGGTCGTTTTTGCGGCAACGGTCGATCTGGAAGACCTCGCCTCCAGCGATACCTTCGTGTATCAAATCGTTGGCGACGACGAGGCCGATCTGAAGCAGGGCAAGATTTCGATTTCCAGCCCGCTGGCGCGGGCGCTGATCGGCAAGTCGGTCGGCGACGTCGCCGAAGTCAGGGCACCGGCCGGGCTGCGCGAGTACTCGATTCTCAATGTCCGCTACGAGTGACCTTACGTAACAGGCTGACGCTCGGAACCTTGCCGCCGGCCGTCCTCGGGCGAGTAGGTGAACGGGCCGGCGAGTTGGCAGGCACCGACCGGCGGCCTGACCCACCAGCCCCGCTTGCCCGGGCACGGGCAGGCTCGGGCAACGGTCGCTGCGGGACATATCGTGCACTCGCATCACGCATGTCGGTATCCTGCAACGGTGGCTCTGGCCGAATTTCCTTGCGGACGATTTCAGTGGCAGTGGCCGACGTCTTGGCCGATGTATTAGCCGTAACGCCTTTTTGCTTGGTGACTCGAATCGGCGGCGCGTTGAACGGCCGGCGCAGCGGCGGCGAGTCGCCGGCCGGTTTTCGATCGCTGCGGCCCGGTCGTTCGGTGCCGCCCAATCGATCGGTGCGGCCCAGGCGGGCAGTGCCGGCGCGATCGGTACGGGAAATGCCTGCGACCTTGGATTTCCGGGGCGACACTTTCTCGGCATTCGGGCGCCAAACGACCAGTAATTTTCCGATCATCTGGACCGCTGCGCAGCCGGATTGTTCAGTGATCGCTTGCATGATGGTATTGCGTTGCTGACGATCGTCTCCGAAGATGCGGATCTTGATCAACTGGTGCGCGAGCAGGGCGCGCTCGATTTCGACCATGACGCCCGCCGATAATCCCGCCTCGCCAATCATTACCACCGGATCCAGATGATGCGCTTGAGCACGCAAGGCTTTTTTGCCGCCCGGAGTCAGCTTCGGGCTGGCGCGCGGCACGGCAACATCGGTCGTGGCGGCGGGTGTCGGCGCTTGGTTACCGGCACCAGAGCGTTTTACGGCAGGGCTGCTGTTGCGCTTGTAATTCGGTGCCGAAGGCTGTTTGGCCGGAATCGACCGAGGTTTGACGGGTTTCAACAATTGAGGACGCTCCGGAGCAAACCGTTTGAAGTGACCGCTATTGTAAGAGCGCATACTCGGCGCAACCTAATTGGTCTTTGGAACGCGGCGTAAATCACTTGGCAGCGAAGAATAAATTTAATCAGGCGTGGATTCATGCGCACATCAACGATCCCTATGTAAAGTTGGCCGTCAAGGAAGGTTATCGCGCCCGCGCCGCCTATAAACTGATCGAGATCGCCGATCAGGATCACTTGATTCGTGCCGGCATGACCGTAGTCGATCTCGGCAGTGCGCCAGGTGCCTGGAGTCAAGTACTGGCCCGGCGACTGGCCAATCCGGCGGGTGGCGTGAACGGTCGAATCATCGCGCTCGATCTGGTTGCAATGGAGCCGATCACTGGCATTGAATTCCTGCAGGGCGATTTCCGGGAAGATCAGGTGCTAAAGGCTTTGGAAGACCGCTTGCAGGGTGCCAAGGTCGATCTTGTTATTTCGGATATGGCCCCCAATTTGAGTGGGGTAGCAGCGGCTGATTCGGCCCGTATGGCCGATCTGCTTGAGTTGGCGGTGTTTTTTGCCCTTGATCACCTAAAGCCGCAAGGTGCTTTACTGGCTAAATGTTTTCATGGCAGTGGCTACAGTCAGACGGCCGAGTTGTTCAAACGGAGTTTTGTCAAAGTTGTGGCCCGAAAGCCAAAGTCTTCCCGCGAAAAGTCGGCTGAAACTTATCTTTTGGGGCGAGTTGTCAAGTCTGACGCGCTCCGTCGACCAACCAGTGACGACCATTTGGCTGAATAAGCGATCTTGAGTTGGAATTTCACGTTGAATCGGCCGGGGTATGGTTACGGCTAGGCGTAAAATGCGTGACAATCAAGCTGTTTTCAGACGCCAAGCTCGGATTTTCCGGGCCGTGCACGGTGTCTTAAGGAGTAGATGAGTGAATAGCATGTTTTCGAAGGCGGCAATCTGGCTAGTCATTGCACTGGTTTTGTTTACCGTGTTTCGCCAGTTCGATTCTCGCCAGTCTCGGGGCGCAGACATTCCCTACTCGCAGTTCATCAACGAAGCCAAAGACGGCCGGGTTGATTCGGTCAGCATTGAGGGTCGATCGGTTCGAGTCAAGGGTAAGGACGGCAAGGCCTACACGGTTT
>JANORY010000093.1:0-7292 GCA_031415535.1 Burkholderiales bacterium
TGGCATTGCCCCGGCCACTCCGGTGGCGTGGCATTCTTAAAATCGCCGGTCGGTCAAATGTTCCATCAATTTTTTGGTGAGAACATGTTACGCGCTGACGTTTGCAATTCGGTCGACGAACTCGGCCAGTTACTCGATCATAGTGGCCCGGTCGCGGCCTCCGAGCGCAACGCGGCACGCATCTTTGGCTGTGATCATTTGTTCTTCGTGACCAATGGCACCTCGACTTCGAACAAAATTGTCTGGCATGCGAACGTGGCCACCGACGACATTGTGGTGGTCGATCGCAATTGCCATAAGTCGGTGTTGCATGCGCTGATGATGACCGGCACTGTGCCGGTGTTTTTGCAACCGACGCGAAATCATCTCGGCATCATAGGGCCGATTCCGCTCGATGAATTCAGCCCTGAGAACATCCGCAAAAAAATTGCGGCCAATCCGCTGGTCAAGGACAAAAATAAACAACCACGCGTGTTGACCATTACGCAGTCGACTTACGATGGTGTGATCTACAACGTCGAGACTATCAAGCAGACCGTCAATACCTTCATCGACACCTTGCATTTCGATGAAGCCTGGTTGCCGCACGCGGTGTTTCATCCGTTTTATCATGAGATGCATGCAATCGGGCCGAACCGTCCGCGCAGCAAGGAAGCGATTGTCTACGCCACCCAGTCGACCCACAAGATGCTGGCCGGCCTGTCGCAAGCCTCGCAAATTCTGGTGCAGAACTCGTTGACGCGTGAACTCGATATTCCACGCTTTAACGAGGCCTTCCTGATGCACACCTCAACCAGTCCGCAATACGCCATCATCGCGTCCTGCGACGTCGCGGCGGCGATGATGGAGCCACCGGGCGGCAAGGCCTTGGTCGAGGAGTCGATCTCCGAGGCACTCGATTTTCGACGCGCGATGCGCAAGGTCGATGCCGAGTTTGGTGACTCCTGGTGGTTCCAGGTCTGGGGTCCGAAGAACTTCGAACACGAAGGGGTGGGTAAGCGCGAGGACTGGTTCCTGAAGTCCAGCGACCGTTGGCACGGCTTCGGCAAGCTGGCGACCGGCTTTAACATGCTCGATCCGATCAAGGCAACCATTGCCACGCCGGGGCTTGATATCAATGGCCGCTTTGCAGCCTGGGGCATTCCGGCGGCGATCGTCACCAAGTATCTGGCCGAACATGGCGTGATCGTCGAGAAGACCGGCCTGTATTCCTTCTTCGTCATGTTCACGATTGGCATTACCAAGGGGCGCTGGAATTCGCTGGTCACCGAGCTGCAACAGTTCAAGGCCGACTATGACCAGAATCAGCCGCTGTGGCGCGTCATGCCCGAGTTCGTCGCTGCCCATCCGCAGTACGAACGAGTGGGCTTGCGCGATCTGGCCCAGCAGATTCACGAGAACTACAAGAAGAACGACGTTGCGCGGGTGACGACCGAAATGTATCTGTCGGCAATGATCCCGGTTATGAAGCCTTCGGACGCCTTTGAGTGTCTGGCGCATCGGCGGGTTGATCGGGTACCGATCGACGAATTGGAAGGGCGCATTACCACCATGTTGGTGACGCCTTATCCGCCCGGTATTCCGTTACTGATTCCGGGTGAGCAGTTCAACCGTACGATTGTCGAGTATTTGCAGTTTGTGCGCGCCTTCAACTCAAGGTTCCCAGGCTTCGAGTCCGACGTACACGGATTGGTGACGGATGTCGTCGGCACCGAAACCCGTTATTTCGTTGATTGCGTGCGCAAGGCCTGATCAGGTAGCCTAAATCGCTCGCCGGTTTCAGGTATTGGCACCGGCAGATGCGGCGCGCGGTTTGTCCGGCGTTACGACCAGCACGGTGCCGCTCAAGTGGTCATGCAAGGCTTGCGACTGGCGATCAAATAGCGTCCAGAGAAAGGTCGCCAGTGACAGGATGGCCGCGCCCGGATGCCAGTATTTGGCGAGTGCCAGGGGCACGCACAAAAGTGTCATGACAATGCAATACCGCAGCAGCGCTCGTAGCGGCGTGACGGGCTGCCGTTGGCGGGTCAACAGCATCAGGTTTAAGGTTTTCATCGGCAGGCTTTGCCGGCGTTGGCTCCAGAAATAGCCGAAATAAACAGCCAACACGCCAAAAATCCAGATCTGGAAGCCGCTACTGTTCCAGCCCGACGGGTTCTTCAGTTGCGTGAGCGCCGAGTAGCCATAACCGAAGAAAAATAACACCGCGAATAAGATGATGGATTCATAGGCCAGGCCCATCAAGCGCCGCCAGGATCCAGCCACAGGCCAGTCGGGCGGGTTGGACGCGGTCAGGCTGCGTAAACTCAATTGCGATTGGGCTGTAAGCTATTGACCGGCAATTGAGCAGCGCCGGCTCGGCTGGGTGTTTGCGTCGGTACCGGCTTGGGTTCGGCATTGAGCGGTTGCGACGCCTCTTTGGCGAGCGCGGTCCGGGAGCCGGCATGTTTGGCAGCCGTGTTGCTGGTGGAACCACTGGTTTGCAGGACGCGCTTTTGCTCGTCCGTCATATTTTGATACTGCTCGGACTGAGCTAGCCGTTCGTGTTGCGGCAGACTTTTGGCGAGCCGGTAGTTTTGCCGAACCATACGTCGCTGCTCATGATTCAGCTTGGCGAGCTCGCGGATTCTGGCCGAGGCCCGGAGCTGTTCGGCCGCAGACATCTTCGGAAAGCGCGCAGCCATCGCAACCCAGGACCGTTTTTCGTCAATTGGCATCGAGTTCCATTGCGCATCGAGCGGTGCCAGTATGTCTTGCTGGGCGGGTTTAAGCTCGGACCAAAGCGGCTGCGCCAGGGGCAAAAGCGACTGACGTGCCGTCGGGTTGGGTGCCACGGCAGTGGATTGTGCGATTGGTGCAGCAGGCGCAGTTGTCGAGGTTTGCGCCCAGCCGACGGTCGCCCAGAGCGTTACGAGAAGTGCAAAAGCACTACGTTTAAGAACACGATCGGCCATTACTGTTTGGTATTCTTCAGAAAAACGCCAAACCCACGATCGGCATAAGTATCGATCGGTACTTCATCAGCCAGCATTTCGGCATCAACTTCCGCTAATTCGTCAGCCTTAGCAGAGACATCCCAAACTTGCATGGCGATCATGCCGATGACGATAATCAAAACCGGCAGGAGGGTCGCGGTGTAGCGCCAGATCGTAGCGGTGCTGCTGAGCGATGTGCTCGCAACGCTGCGTGCATTGGCCGGCGCCAGGCCTGCAAATCCGACCGGCATTGACTGCATGCGCGATAACGCCAACTCGCTGGCCGCACCGAGTCGGTGCGTGACTTTAAACGGCAGTTTTTCGGCCGATTCGTCGAGTGCTTTGCGGATCTGAAGAGAAAATTGTTTTTCGTTCATAAGCTAACTCCTAGGCTCCGAAGTGCCGCAGCCAAGGTATGGGTTGCGCGCGAACAGTGCGTTTTGACGCTGCCTTCGGAACACCCCATGGCAGCCGCGGTTTCGGCGACATCCATGTCTTCCCAGTAACGCATCAAAAAGGCCTCCCGTTGACGCTTAGGAAGCTTCTTAATCTCGTTATCGATGATCGTCAACGTCTGTTCGCGTGAAACCCGATCGGCGGCACTTTCCGCCTGTTCACTGCCGACTTCAGCCTCAATGCTTTCGAGTATGTCACGCTCGCCGCCTTCGTCGTCATCGTGTTGCAGCGAAGACAACAGCGTGGTCCACATGTTGCGGACTTTCTGACGCCGAAAATAGTCGGTAATGCCGTTTTGGAGGATACGCTGAAACAAAGGCGGAATCTCAGCGGCCGGCTTGTCCGAGTATTTTTCGGCGAGCTTGAGCATCGCGTCTTGCACGAGATCGAGCGCCGCTTCGTCGTCCCGTACCGCATACACCGCTTGTTTGAAGGCGCGGCGCTGTACTGAGGCGAGAAACAGCGACATTTCCTGCCGCGTGGCCATTTAAAGTTTTTATTCCTCGGCCCGAAGGCAGAGCTGGAAAAGTGAAAACGCGCGAATGCTATCAGACCCGATCGTAGGTGACACTGAACATATTGTTGAACACAACACGGTAGCGGGTGCCGAGTTGACCAATTGCCACCCCTGAATTATGCTTCGGAGTACAAAAAATGACGATCGCGGTTCTTTTTTTGAACCTGATCGTCTTTTTTTTAACCCGAATGCTCAAAAAACTTCCAAAAGAAGCGATTGCGAGCGTCCGATCATTCTCCCAGGCCCTGTTTCAATGTCTTCGTCGGCGCGCAAAGCGTTGGCGGCGGCGGGCGGGCTCCCTGGACCTTGAAAGGAAAGAAAAATGGAAATCTCAGGAGCAGAAATCATCGTCCGTTGCCTTCAGGAAGAAGGCATCAAGCATGTGTTCGGATACCCGGGCGGTGCGGTTCTATATATTTACGACGCCATTTTCAGTCAAGACCAGTTCGCGCACATTTTGGTGCGCCACGAGCAAGCGGCCGTACACGCCGCTGATGCCTATTCGCGCTCAACCAACAAGGTCGGCGTCTGTCTGGTGACCAGCGGTCCCGGCGTCACCAATGCGGTGACCGGCATCGCAACAGCATTTATGGACTCGATCCCATTGATCATTCTGAGCGGTCAAGTGCCGACTCATGCCATTGGCCAGGATGCGTTCCAGGAATGTGATGCGATCGGCATTACCCGGCCCTGCGTTAAACACAACTTTCTCGTCAAAAACGTCAAGGACCTGGCGATGACGATGAAAAAGGCGTTTCATATCGCCACTACCGGCCGGCCAGGCCCGGTGTTGATCGATATTCCGAAAGACATTACCCGCGATAAGTGCAAGTTCGAGTACCCGAAGTCGGTTTCGATGCGCTCCTACAACCCGGTGACCAAGGGTCATCAAGGCCAGATCAAGCGCGCCGTGCAACTGATCATGGCCGCTGAGCGGCCGATGATCTACACCGGCGGCGGCATTATCCTGGCGGATGCGGCACCCGAGTTGGCCAAGCTGGTGCATCATTTGGGCTTTCCGTGTACCAACACCTTGATGGGTCTGGGCGGTTTCCCGGCCACTGATCCTAAGTTCGTCGGTATGCTCGGCATGCACGGCACCTACGAAGCCAACATGGCTATGCAGCATTGCGATGTGCTGGTTGCGATCGGCGCGCGCTTTGATGACCGGGTGATCGGCAACCCGAAACATTTCGCGCAGAATCCGCACAAGATCATCCATATTGATATTGATCCATCGTCGATATCGAAGCGCGTCAAGGTCGACGTGCCGATCGTCGGCGACGTTCGCGAAACCCTGCGCGATTTTACGGCAGCCATTGACGAAGCCCAGGCGGCCGGCCAAAAAATCAATGCCAAGGCGCTGGCCGACTGGTGGCTGAAGATTGAGGAATGGCGCAAGCGCGATTGCCTGAAGTTCGATCGCAAGAGCAACATCATCAAGCCGCAGTACGTCGTTGAAAAGCTCTGGGAAGTCACCAAGGGCGACGCCTTCATCACTTCGGATGTCGGCCAGCACCAGATGTTCGCCGCCCAGTTCTACAAGTTCGACAAGCCACGGCGCTGGATCAACTCGGGCGGGCTGGGTACGATGGGTGTCGGTCTGCCGTATGCGATGGGTGTGTTGCTGGCGCATCCAGGTGCGCAGGTGGCCTGCGTCACCGGCGAAGGCTCGATCCAGATGTGTATTCAGGAGCTTTCGACCTGCAAGCAGTACAACCTGCCGGTCAAAATTGTGAATCTGAATAACCGCTACCTCGGTATGGTTCGACAGTGGCAGGAAATCGAGTACGGCAAGCGTTACTCCGAGTCGTACATGGATGCGCTGCCGGACTTCGTCAAGCTCGCCGAGGCTTATGGTCATGTCGGCATGCGCATCGAGTCGGTCGCCGACGTCGAGCCGGCGCTGCGCGACGCGTTTGGCAAATACAAGGATCGACTGGTGTTTCTCGACATCATCATCGATCAGACCGAAAACGTCTGGCCCATGATTCAGGCAGGCAAGGGCCTGTCTGAAATGGTGCTCAGCGCCGAAGACTTGTGAGCGAGGCTGACATGAGACATATCATTTCAGTTCTGATTGAAAACGAGCCGGGCGCGCTGTCGCGGGTGGTCGATCTTTTTTCGGCCCGTGGCTATAACATTGAAACCCTGACGGTCGCGCCGACCGAAGACAAGTCGCTATCTCGCATGACCATCGTCACCTCCGGCTCGGACGATGTCATCGAGCAGATCACCAAGCTCTTGAACCGGCTCATAGAAGTTGTCAAGGTGGTGGACCTGATTGAGTCGCCGCATATCGAGCGCGAACTCATGCTGATCAAGCTGCGGGCGGTCGGCAAGGATCGCGACGAGATCAAGCGGATGGCGGAGATTTTCCGGGGCCGGATTATTGACGTGACGGAACGTTCCTACACCATCGAGCTGACCGGCGACTGCAGCAAACTCGATGCATTTATCGAGGCGATCGATCGATCGGCGATTCTTGAGACGGTGCGTACCGGCGCGTCAGGTATTGCTCGCGGCGAACGCATATTGCGGATCTAATTAAGCAGGATACTAGGGAGAACACATGAAGGTTTATTACGACAAGGATTGCGACCTGAAGCTCATCAAGGGCAAAAAAGTCGCCATTATCGGCTACGGCTCGCAGGGCCATGCGCATGCTCAGAATTTGAATGACTCGGGTGTCAAGGTGGTGGTGGGCGCACGCAAGGGCGGACCTTCCTGGGACAAGGTCAAGAAGGCCAAGATTGCGGTGTCCGAGATCAGCGATGCGGTCAAGGGTGCTGATTTTGTCATGATGCTGATGCCCGATGAACATATCGGCGCGACTTACAAGGCAGAAGTCGAGCCGAATATGAAAAAGGGCGCGACCTTGGCCTTTGCTCATGGCTTTAACGTTCACTATGGTCAGGTTGAGCCGCGCAGCGACATCGATGTCGTCATGATTGCGCCGAAGGCACCTGGCCATACTGTGCGCTCGACCTATGCCGGCGGCGGCGGTGTGCCGATGCTGGTCGCCATTCACCAGGACCGCTCCGGTGTGGCGCGCGATTTTGCGCTGTCCTATGCCTGCGCGATTGGTGGCGGGCGGGCCGGTATTATCGAAACCAACTTCCGGGAAGAAACCGAAACCGATCTGTTCGGCGAACAGGCGGTTCTCTGTGGTGGTACGGTTGAACTGATCAAGGCGAGTTTCGAGACCCTGGTGGAAGCCGGTTACGCGCCCGAGATGGCCTACTTCGAATGCCTGCATGAACTGAAGCTGATCGTCGATCTGATTTACGAAGGCGGCATCGCCAACATGAATTACTCGATTTCGAACAACGCCGAATATGGCG
>JANORY010000094.1:0-5426 GCA_031415535.1 Burkholderiales bacterium
CTGGTCATGCGCGAACTGAAGAAACTCGACAAGGTTGCTTATGTGCGCTTCGCTTCGGTGTATCGCAACTTTGAGGATATTGACGAGTTTGATGAAGTCCTGCTTGAAGTGCGTCAAAAACGCGGCACAACCAAGGGGTAGGCACCACCCGTACTACGCTTTTTTGAGCGCCTGCGCCCGAATCTGGTCGAGCGACTGACCCGGAGTCAGCGCCTGAGGGTCGAGGCGCAGCTCAATCAGTGCCGGTAGCCGCTGATCATGGCTGAAACGAAGGGCAGACTGCAGCGCCGGCGCAAAATCCACGGTTCGATGCACTTGAACGCCGAAGCCGCCGAATGCTTGTGCATAGCGTGCGAAATCCGGATTGTGCAGTTCCGTGCCGACCACCCGACCGGGATACTCACGCTCTTGGTGCATCCGTATGGTTCCGTACATGCCGTTATTGAACACAATGACAATGATGCCGGCGCGATACTGCACTGCGGTTGCCAATTCCTGGCCGGTCATCAGGAAGTCGCCGTCGCCTGCAAAACAAATGACGCATCGATCGGGGGCGGCAATTTTGGCAGCGACCGCCGCCGGTACGCCTGCGCCCATCGCACCCGAAGTCGGCGCGAGCTGGGTTCGCAAGCCGCCGTAACGCCAGAATCGATGCGCCCAGGTCGCGAAATTTCCGGCCCCGTTGGTAATGATCGTATTCTTCGGCGTGCTGGACTGTAGCGTTTGCACAATCGCCCAAGGATCGATCGTATGGCCTAACTGCGCCGACACGGCCGGGGGCTGTTGCCAGGCTTCATAATCGGCGCGCGCGGCTGTAGTGTCTGCGGCCCATGCGGACGAGTCGACGTGCAACTCAAGGAGCCTCCGCGCGAACTGCGCCATACCCGAATTGATCATCATCGCTGGCTGGTAGACCCGGCCCAGTTCATCGATGCCGCTGTGCACATGAACTAGTGGCTGGGCCGGTACGGGAACCTGGAACAGCGTGTAGCCCGAGGTCGTGATTTCGCCCAGTCGCGGGCCGATGGCCAGCACCAGGTCGGATGCCCGGATGCGTGCCGCCAGCTTTGGGTTGATGCCAATACCGACGTCGCCGACGTAGTGCGGATCGTGGTTATCAAACAGATCCTGGAATCGAAATGCGCAGCTCACCGGCAGTTGATTGACCTGTGCAAATTGCATCAGATCGGTGCAAGCGGCCTGGGTCCAGCCACTGCCGCCCAAAATGACGATGGGTCGTTTTGCGCCGGTCAGGCGTTCGCGCAGCTCCTGCATCTGCTCCGCTGAAGCACTCGCCTGCACCGGTCGAAACGCCGGTGCATCGGCGACGCTCGCCGATTGCGTCAACATGTCTTCGGGAAGTGCCAGCACGACCGGGCCCATGCGCCCCGAGCTCGCCAATTGAAAGGCGTGCGCCAGATATTCGGGCACTCGGGCGGCAGAATCGATCTGTGCGACCCATTTGGTCATTTGACCGAACATGCGCCGGTAGTCGACTTCCTGAAACGCCTCGCGATCGGTGAAGTCGTTGCCGACCTGCCCGACCAGCACAATCATCGGCGTGGAGTCCTGATGTGCGGTATGAATGCCAATCGCCGCATTGGTTGCGCCGGGGCCGCGTGTGACCATCAGGATGCCGGGCTTGCCGGTTAGTTTGCCGTAAGCGTCGGCCATGAATGCCGCACCGCCTTCTTGGCGGCAAATGATAAATCGCGCTTGACTTTGACGCTGATAAAGTCCGTCGAGCACCGCCAGAAAACTCTCGCCCGGTACGCCGAATACAGTGTCTACCCCATGCCCGACCAAGGCGTCGGCCAGGATGTGCCCGCCCAGGCGTGGGCTGTGGACATTACTTGCGATATTCATGGTTTACCTCGCTCACCTGCCAAGCTCGCTTTATACACTGAGTACAATCGTTTCGATGTTCACCTCCACGGATCACGATCACATGTCGCGCGCGCTGAAGTTGGCGCAACAGGGTCTGTACTCAGCTTCGCCGAATCCGCGGGTCGGCTGCGTGATCACCAAGGACAACCAGATTGTTGGCGAGGGCTGGCATCGCAAGGCGGGTGAGCCCCATGCGGAAATCGTCGCACTGGCGCAGGCCGGCGGTCGGGCGCGCGGCGCGACCGTCTACGTGACCTTGGAGCCGTGCAGTCATTTTGGCCGCACGCCGCCGTGTGTCGATGCGCTGGTCGAAGCGCGAGTTGCCCGGGTGGTCGCGTCCATGGAAGATCCGAACCCACAGATCAATGGTCGCGGGCTGGAGCGGCTGCGGGCGCAGGGTATCGACGTACGCTGCGGCCTGCTGGAGCAGGAGGCGCACGAATTAAATATCGGCTTCGTTAATCGCATGACACGCGGCCAACCTTGGGTCAGGCTCAAGGTGGCTGGCTCGCTGGACGGAAGAAGCGCCTTGCATAACGGCAAGAGTCAGTGGATTAGCGGTGAGGCGGCGCGTACCGATAGCCACAGTTGGCGGGCGCGTGCGTGCGCAATTCTTACCGGCATTGGCACCGTGCGCGACGACGATCCGCAGATGAACGTACGTCATCTCATCACGCCACGTCAGCCGCTCAAGGTGCTGATTGATTCACGGCTCGAAGTCGATCCGAATGCGCGTATGTTGAAGGGCGGGCAAACGCTGATTGTCTGCGCGATCGCGAATGTCGCCAAGGAACAGGAACTGCAGGACCGCGGTTGTGAATTGCTGCACTTGCCGAACGCTAGCGGCAAGGTGGATCTTGCCGAGCTGTTGAAAGCCCTCGGTAAGCGGGGCATCAACGAACTGCATATCGAAGCCGGTGGCCGTTTGAATGGTTCCTTGCTGCGCGCGGGCTGCGTTGACGAATTGTTGCTTTATCTGGCACCGAGCCTGTTGGGCGACGCACAATCAATTGCAGAATTGGCGCCGATTGAAGATTTGGCGCAAGCCATCAAATGGCGCTTTCACGATGTTGAACGGATTGGCGACGATCTGCGTTTGTTGGCACGCCGGTTTCAGGAACCACCCGCTTGAGGGAGTACTAAATGTTCACCGGAATTGTTGCGGCGGTTGGCCGAATTCTCGCTGCTGAGTCTTTGTCTCTTCCCCCAGGTGCCAGCGGCCAACCAGTTAGTGAAAGCGCCGGGCTGCGACTTCGCATTGATGCCGGCGTGCTGGACCTGGACGATGTAGCGCTCGGTGATTCGATTGCCATTCAAGGTGCCTGCATGACCGTGGTGGCGCTGAACGGCGCAGAGTTTTCGGTCGACGTTTCGCGCGAAAGCTTGAATTGTACGGCCGGCCTTCAGATCCTGGGCGAGGTCAATCTTGAAAAGGCGATGCGATTATCGGATCGGCTGGGCGGACATCTGGTTTCGGGTCATATTGATGGCGTCGGGACGGTGCGACGCTTCGAAGCCGTCGGCGAGTCGTGGCTGCTGGTGATTCACGCCGACCGGCAGTTGGCGCGTTTCCTGGCCTACAAGGGCTCGATAACCGTCAACGGCGTAAGCCTGACCGTCAACCAAGTCGAGGACAAGGACCAAGGCTGCGAGTTCAGCATTAACTTGATTCCGCACACCATTGCGGTCACGACGCTCAGACACCTGGTGGTCGGCGATCGCGTGAATCTTGAAGTCGATCTGATTGCGCGCTATGTTGAGCGGATGATGAGCACTACCTCGACCTGATGATGAGCGCCGCGTCGAACGGAGGATGAGCGCCCCTGGGCCGGAGTGCCGACTAAAGGCCAGAGACCGTACCGGAAAACGCCAGTTGCGAGGACTGGCTGATTTCGGTGAACAGGCTTTGCGCATTGGCTACCGCCTTTTCGTCGTAATCGACGAAGGTCGCCGCCTGGCCAAATTGTGGACGGCTCATGAGTACACCGTGATCGCCAATGACCATGCCGCGCGCATAGTGACGTAGCGATTCATCGGTGACAAAGATGCGCAACTGCGGTGAAAAACGCCGGGCGAGGTCATTGATGCGGGCACAGTGCCGTTCGATATGGCCAATGTCCTGAACGATAACAATCGCCTGGGCTCGCCGGTCCTGGCTCAGAAAACTACTTAACGCAAGCGCAAATTCGTTGCGCTCGAGTCCGTAGAATTCGCCGCGGTCATCAAATATTCTAACCACACTGCGCGATTGCAGAACGGTCTCGTCGAGTACCGACTGGGCTTGTGCCCGGCTGGCGAGTTTGCGATGGGGGTTAAAGTCTGCGGGAATCATCAGCGCTTCAGTATCGGGCGGCGGTGACTTCGTTACCAGGTTATTTGTCACGATACTCATCCGGAATTTATTGCCATTCTCGGCGAATTCGAAATTTGCAGTACAGTTTTAACTGATCAATGGTGATTACGGTTTTCGGGTAGCAAGACTTGACGAATCGGATGGTGATGCTTGATTTTACGCGCATGCTGGCGCTGGTCGCCGGCGGCTGGCTGTTATTTGCCTTGGTGTCGATTTCCGGCGCCGGCAATCAGGCGCGCGGGCAGCCCATCGACGGTTTGGATCAACCGGTTGCCGAGCCAGGCAACGTCGAACGGGGCCGCCGTATTGCCTTCGATCGGGAATCAACCTGCATTTTGTGTCATCAATTGCCCAACGATCGTGGCGATGGCAGCCTTGCACCGGGCGGCAATCTTGCGCCGCCGCTGCTGGCTGTGGGCGCGCGCTTGAGCGTGCCGCAGTTACGTCTTCGGATGGTCGATTCCTCCCGTCTGAACCCGCAGACGATCATGCCGGCTTATTTGAAGACGGACGGCCTGCGGCAGGTTGCGGCGAACTACTCTGGACGTACAATCTTGCAAGCGCAGCAAATTGAGGACCTGGTTGCCTGGCTGGCCACCCTGAAATAATTTGTCGATCCAAACCTTGTCAACTGAATCACCCTCTGACCGCAGGCGCCGAACGCTGGTCCGATCGGGCGCGGGCTTGGCCGCCGGTCTGCTGACTAACTCGTCGGTGTTTTCGCAATCCGGTCAAGCCGAGCCAGGACGCTCGTTTGATCCGAACATTCCGACTCCTAGCGCCCAAGAACAACAGGTCGAACTCGATCGTGCGCTCGAGAAAATTCTGCGTAATGTGCCGATCCAGCCTGGCAAGGTGGTAGTGACGGCACCGGTACTGGCGGACAACGGCAACTCGGTGGCCTGCTCGGTGGTGGTTGAGAGTCCGATGAGCGAAACCGACTATGTACGTGAACTGCATGTTTTTCTGGCGCGCAACCCGCGTCCGCTGGCGCTGTCGGTCAATATGGGTCCGTGGACTGGTATTGCCAGGGTCGATACCCGCGCCCGGCTGGCCGGTTCGCAGCGAATTCTTGCGGTCGCGGTGATGAACGACGGTAAGGCTTATTCTGGATTTACTGACGTGGTCGTGACGCTGTCGGCCTGTCTGGACGGCAGTTGATGGCTGCGCGCGTTCAAATTTTGCC
>JANORY010000095.1:0-4414 GCA_031415535.1 Burkholderiales bacterium
TTCCGCTTCTTTTGGATCGATTTTCCGCACTATTAAGGTCAGCCGACGATTAAGGTTCCTCAACGAAATACTGGCGTCGCTTTGATTTGTAACTGGCGGAATCGAAATGCGCCGGCAACCATTCGGCGGCACTTTGCTTCAGGTACCCGGCATCTGGGTTGCCCCGGCCCGCCTCGCGAATTTTCTTGACCAGGTAGCGGGCATAGTGATGATCAAAAATACGCATGAATTCGCCGAAATAAATATCGGCCACCCTCGTATCACCCCGAATCACCAACATATTTTCATCATTGGAAATCTGTGACGGTTGACTGAAGTTTGCCGAACCGGTCACGACCAGCGGGTCACTACCCAGCGGGTCCACCAACATGAATTTGTTGTGAATGTAGTCATGGCGGTTTAGCGGATTGCTGCGTTCACCAAGGAAATTACTCAGCACCCCCGCTTCGAGCCGACCTCCCGCCGCAAACAATACGTCGCGATCTTTGCCGATGACTTCTCCGTCACCCAGGTCTTCGTCCTTGACGACGTAGCGAAGCACGTCACTCTCTTTAGCCAAGACCGACTGAAACACCTTGTCCAAGTTGAACGCCACGGTAAAACATACAATTCGGGTTGCTTCCGACATTCGATCGGCGTACCACTGCAAACTGGCACTCGGCACCTTAGGCTTGTCGCGCGCACTGAACACCGGCGTAATACTCTGTGGGGGAGTTTTTGCGGCGGGTAAGGGTGAGGCGCTCGAATTGGGCTGGCGTAGCCCGCCTGGCGTCGTATTGGCTGCCAGGCGCTCCCAGTAAGCCAGGTAGCTCGCGGCCAGTTGGCTATCTCGAACGATGTGACCAACGTTCGAATGTCCAAAAATACCACCGTCGGAGATATTGGTCGAACCCGTCCAGACTGCGATAGGCTTGCCCGACTTGAGCAACACGATAAACTTATTATGACGAATGCCTTCGGTGACGGTACGCGCAAAGAGCGTAGACAATTCATCGAGTCGCGCCCGATTAATCGTCGCCCAATTCCCTGTTTTGTAGCTGCTCTCGGCATCGAAGACAATTTGCACGTCGGCACCCGCCTCAGCCGCCTTAGCGAGCGCATTGGCGACCGGCTGATACTGAAACTCGTAAAAGGCCACCCGTAAGCCAAATTTGCCACTATTGGCAGCAGCGATAAACTCGATCTGTGCTTCGAAGAGTCCACGTGAGAGCCACTGCATTTTGTCAGAGTTCGGCGACTCGGAGTCAGGTGCCTCGTTCTGAAAACGGCGGGCGTAGGCCTGCGATCCGATCACACCGCGATTAAAGTAAATGTCGTGGCGCGCCTTCGATTGACTCTCATGAGTCGCCTGGTTGGGTTCGGTGGTGATTTCGAGCGTGGTGCTGTTTAGCTCGTCCAACTCGATCAATTTCGGTTTGCCGCGCACCGGCACCACGCGATATCGGTAAGTGACGTTCGGTTTAGCGGTGTAATCGCCCCACTGAAAGGTTTGAATAGGATGTGCAGCGGTCGACACCGGTGTGCCGGGCGGCAGCCCATCATCCTTGGCTTTGAAGCGCTTTATCGACATCGACCAATAACGTTCAACAACGGTACCGGCGCGTATTTCACTACGTTCAATCGCAAAGCCGAGTGGCTCACCGAGCGTCGCGCGCTTGTTGTCGATGGGCGACCATGCCAGAACAACCACATGGGTACCAGCGACGGCGCGAACTTTCAGAACACTACCGAGAGCGGATGCGCGCATTGTTGGTCTTCTCGAAAAATCGGAAATGGGCACTGCATACGAATGGCAAGGCTTACATCATTTTCAAACAGAAATTACCAAAGCTCGGAGATGGTAAGTTGACTCCAGCGGAAACACATCCCCAAAATGAGGGAGGGCACGGTCGCCAGCAGATACCGCCCAGACCGCGATGCGGCACGGCATCTGCACGACTTCGTCCAGCGCCGTGCGATGCTCTTACTGCAAGGGGAGAAAGCCCTGTGCGATACCATGGTGACTACGACGGAGGGGCCTGTGATCGCCGTGGCTGATAAGGCCGTCGGCACACAAGCTTGGGTCGTCGGCAAACGTCTCTGAACGGGTGAATCAATGACTAATCGATGACTACCGAACTCGAACTTGCCCCGCCCTTGCAAATCAGCACCTGGCTAAACACCCCAGCGCCGATCAGCTTGCAAGACTTACGCGGCCGCGTGGTGTTGCTGCACGCCTTCCAAATGCTCTGCCCGGGCTGCGTCATGCAGAGCGTGCCGCAGATCGGTCAAGTTCGACAACTGTTCCCGGACGAGGCGCTAACGGTGATCGGCATTCACACCGTGTTCGAGCACCACGCGGTGATGAATGTCGATGCACTGCGCGTGTTTGTACACGAGTATCGTTTGACCTATCCGATTGGCGTTGACCAGTCATCGGAGCACGATGACATCCCGCTGACGATGCAATCGTACCGATTACGTGGCACACCGAGCCTGATGCTTATCGATCGGGCCGGTATCTTGCGCGTCAGCCACTTTGGACGAATGGAAGATATGCAACTGGGCGCCTTGATCGGACAGTTGCTGGCTGAAGCAGCGCCCGAGCATTAGACGCGGAGGCCTGTTCCGCGCGTCGGCCAATGGCGCAGCCGATCGCGCGTGCACTCGAAGAATTCAATGCCTGTTGGTACTCACCCGCTTAGGCCGGCGAAGCGGCCCTTGACACAGCCGCTCCCATTGCAAATACGACAGGTTTTCTTTGTGTCAATCGGCGGTTTCGATACGCCTGATGCGCAGAACCTGAACCACAGTAACCTGATGCAAAGAGAAGGGGTGATCGCTACGCATTGAAGTCTTGCGACGGAACATTGCCCATCCAACAAACGGGCTCTATGCAACCAAACCGATAAGCGAATTTTTCGCCTTCGGCTTGTGAAAAATCGGCTTCGCCAGAGAAAACTCGTGAAAAGAGTTGCTTGGTCTTCGTTTTCTCTAGATCTTTAGGATTGATAAAGTAACGATATCCGGCACCTGAAGCCGAATTTGTGAAGTCGACATATCGAACCGAGCCGTTCGAAACGGCTGAGTTTCCAGTAGCGGACCCGAGCTTGATTTCGTGGTCGACAAACTGGGCTGCGGCTAAGATCCAGTCGTTCTTGTTAAGTGTCACGTAAGTCTTGCGAATGGGTCTGGCAACTGTGAGCCAAGGTGCGTGGTTGGCGGAATTCACGTCGGGTGCGAGCAGTACAAGATTGGTTAACTTGGTGACGGCGTTCGCGATTGAATGCTTTTCAATACTGCTCTGAAAGAGCGTCGCGCCGAGGCTATGAACCGCCAAGACAATCGGGACTCGACCGCTTGCGGCTTGAGTAACCAGTTCAAGACAGCGCGAAAAAGCCTTGCCTGAATTCAACGCGTTTGTCTTCGCTTGCCGGTAGCGCTCAAATTTGTCCACGAACCAACTCCTTTGCAACGATTCCTTATTGCTGGCTTCGTCGTCCCCGAGCGCCCGGTCAAGCGCGTCGAGCTTTAGTTTTTGGTTAGGCCGAAAGCCCTCGGACGGCCAACTGAAGCCCAGTAGCTCTACGCTGGCATAGGCCTCGGTTAGGTCCTGGCAGCGATCGAGTGTTTTCTCCAGATCGTTGCTATTGCCGTGCAAATAGACCAGGAGGGCGCGGTTGTGTGTGGCGGCGGCCTCTGCGTACTTGCGAATCCGGGCCTTAAGTGTTGCGTCTGTCGCGTTCGGCGTTTTATCGCGCACAACCCACTCACGTGGTGACCCGATCGAGCTTTGGACTACAAATTCGGCGGCCGATAATTCTGATGACTTTGGCGAGTAATCCGGTTTGACATCACCTGAATCAGTGACGGCTGACCTGGGCACCACGCAGAAGCCGCAGCCGTACTTTCGGTCGTTTGGGTCTAGTGTTTGTTGACTCGCGAGCATTTCAGAACGCTTAAATGTAAATTTGTCGCGACAGTTCCCGCCGGTAACTTGAGGCACAATCAGGAAATGACGGCGCAGCGACTTCAACAGGAGGAGATGGTTCGGGCAGGGATTGGCCAGCGTCGATTTGTCGCTATACTTTTTTCGGATATTTCGGATTCGTCCGGTTACGCCGAGCGCCTGGAAGCGGAAGAATATAGCGGATTGCTTGAGCGGTTCAGGTTTTTCGCGCACGAGATCATTCCTCGACACGGTGGAACGATCGCGCGGATGCAAGGAGATGGCCTACTTGCGGTATTTGGTTCTCTGGGGGCGCGTGAAGATGACGGTCGCCGCGCCGCCGAAGCGGCACTGGAGCTACATGCTGCGGTCCGACAATTGCCGACGAGTTCTGATCTAGGCACGGCTATGCTGCAGTTGCATTCGGGAATCCACGGTGGTCTCGTGCTACTCATTGAAGGCGATATCGAGCGTGGCCGCTTCGAC
>JANORY010000096.1:0-4590 GCA_031415535.1 Burkholderiales bacterium
CCGCAGCCCACATCGAGCACTGACTTGCCGAGGCACAGTTGCGACGCGAAGTGGTAACGCGCGACATGCTCCTGATACATTTTTTCGGCGAAAGTCGGTTCGCAGTTCTGTGCTTCGGGAACGATCCGCTCGCCAGTGAAATCAATTGACATGGGTGGTCGTTTCGTAATGAATCCTGGCGCCCAGCGCGGCAATGCCACCGTCCTCGACGGGACGATTCGGCGGAACGGTCAGGTATAAGGCTTCGTAGAAAATATCTACCAATTTTGTATCGCTTCGAAGACCATGCTGGCAGTCGAACACGGCGATGTAACTGCCCGCGGCCAGGCGCAAAGGATACTCAAAACTGACGTCGTAGATGTCGCCCGCCTTGCAGATATCGATCGGGTTTTGCCGGCACAGCAGGTTAGTGTGATAACAATCAACCCCGGTCGATGTCGTCAGCATCATGCCCATGATGACGTCCCGGACATCGCGATTGAAGCGGACGCGCATACGGAAGCACACGTTTTCGCCCGATTCGATGATCAGATTGCGAAAGTCGTAACCGTCAATGCCGGCCTCGAATAGGTGTCCGGGTGCGTCATGACTCATCGGAATCGGGTTGTGGCGCAACACGGTTGCGTCAGACAGGTCTTTTGGCACGGATGATGGCACTGGCTGTGGCACGGGTGACGGCGCGGCCCCCAACGCTGCGGCGGGGCGAGGAGCTGCGACCAGGTTTGGGCTGGAGCGCGTTGCGGCGGGACCACCGTAGAGCAGCTTGTTGTAGTGCGCAGCGACGCTTTTGGCGGAGCCCACTTCAAGCAGGCGACCCGCGTCAATTAACGCAGCTCGATCGCAGATCTGGGTAATCGTCCCCATTGAATGGGACACAAAAAGAATGGTTGCGCCGTTCGATTTCATCTCATCGATCCGTCGCATGCACTTTGACTGAAACAGCTCGTCACCGACCGCCATGGCCTCATCCACCACCAGGATATCGGGATCAAAATTGATCGCAGTCGAAAAAGCGAGTCGCATGATCATGCCACTTGAATACAACTTGACGGGTCGTTGCATAAAGTCGCCGAGCTGCGCGAAATCAACGATCGCGGGAATGCGTCGGTCGACGTCTTCTGACGGGATCCCCAAAACGGCCGCCATCATACGAATATTCTCCAATCCAGTGAAGTCCGTGTTCAAACCAGCACCCAGCTCCAGCAGCGCGGTCACCCGTCCGTTAACGTTGATCACACCCTGTGTGGGGGTCAAAATGCCGCAGATCAATTGCAGCAAGGTCGATTTGCCGGCACCGTTGCGACCGACGATCCCGAAAGTTTCGCCCCGGCGAATCTGCAGGCTGATGTCAGAAAGTGCCCAGAAGTCGGTGCAAAACCGCTTCTTTCCAAACGTCAGCAATTGCCACAGACGATGACGGGGCAGACTGAAAATTTCGTACAGTTTCGATACGCCGTCGACGCGGACGGCTTCCTGATGAGTTATCTGCATAGGGTTCACATCACGTCAGCGAAACCCCGTCGCGCATAACGGAACCAGATAAATCCGATCGTACACACGATTAACGCTACGGCCAACGTCATTATGAAGCCCTCGGCGTTCGGCAGCTTTCCCCAAATCAAGGTCCCACGCAGCGTTTCGACGTAGTAGGTGAGCGGGTTCAGTTGCAGATAGGTCTGAAAGTTCGGCGGAACCGCCGAAATCGGGTAGAAAATCGGCGTGATGAATAACAGCGCGGAGATCAACACGCCGACCAATTGATTCAAGTCGCGCAGGTACACGCCGAGGGCCGCGATGATCCAAGCCAGACCCAAGGTCAGCACGGCTAGCGGCAACAGCACCAGCGGCGCGAGCAGAGCGGTCGGCGGGATCGAGCCGTTGATGAATAAAATAAAACCCGCCAGGATGACCAGGTTGATTAACGCATTAAAGCCGGCGGTTCCGACCGCGACCCATGCCAGTGTTTCGAGCGGGAAGGCGACCTTCTTCACCAAGTTAGGGCTGTCCATGATGAGGCGTGGCGCCCGTCCGATCACTTCGCCGAAGAACCCAAAGACGATCAGGCCGGCATAGATCAGTATCGCAAATTCGGTCTGACTTTCGCTCCCGCCTGGCCAGCGCGAGCGGAAGACCGTGCTGAATACGAAGGTGTAGATCGTCAGCATCATCAGGGGGATGGCAATCGTCCATCCAAAACCGAGCAGGGAGCCCTGGTACTTGCTGGCGATCTCACGCGCACTGAATTGGCGGATCAAGGCCCAATGCCGAATCGGCGTGGCCGGAAGTTCGACCACGATATTGCGAAGAATTCTGGACAACGTTGAACTAGAGGACATCCAGTCGACTCTTGATTGAGGCAGCGATACCCGTGAGAGATGGGAAGCGCATGCTGGCGAGCGCGATTTTGAAGCCGCAACCGTCTATCATACCTGCACCGTCGGCTCAGGGAATTGTATGTCCCCGTGGCGGCCATGCAAGGCTGCAATATCCGTCGTCCAGACTCAAGTTAGGGTTGTAGGCCGGATCACCGTTGGTCAACATCGATGACCAGCGATTCTTCATGAAGCTCATCTCGGCCGCAAACCGCTGGCGTTTCTCGGACCTATCCTCGATGCCACGAGTGGCGGACTCATGGCGGTACAAATCGGCAAACGGCGTAAATACATTGCGATAGCCGGCTTCGAGGACCTTCAGGCAGAAGTCGACGTCATTAAAGGCGGCCGCCAGATGGGTCTCGTCCATGCCACCGACCGCTTCGTAGGTGCTTTTGCGAATGACCAGGCAGGCCCCGGTGACGGCGCTCATGCTCTGGCGCAGCGAGGCACGGCCGAAATAGCCGTGCGTGCCGCGCGGAAAAAATCGATGGATGTGGCCGGCTAGAGTCAACATGCCGATCACGATGCCGGCATGTTGAATGCGATTGTTCGGATACCAAAGACGCGCTCCAACTGCTCCGACGCCCTTCTGGTTGGCGACCGACACCATTTCGTCCAGCCAATCGGGCGTGATCACCTCGATATCGTTGCTGAGCAGCCCGACAAATTGGCCTTTGGCGAGTCTGACCGCATGATTGTTCAACCTTGAAAAATTAAAAGGCAGTGGGTCGCGAACAACGGTGATCCCAGCTTCGGCGGCGACTTTTTCCAGATAGGCCAAGGTAGCGGCATCGTCTGAATTATTGTCGACAATTACGATGTCGTAGTTGGAGTAGGCGGTTCCTTTTCGAACGCTGTCGATGCAGTTTTTGAGTAGATCGAGGCGATTGTGGGTCAGGATAATCAAGGTGACTTCTGGCGGCGGATTGGGCAGTGCGTAATTCACACGGTAACCCCAATTCTCTAGGTTGGTGACGGTACCGGTAACGCCGAGTCGCTGCAGATGATCGGCCAGGGCGGACTGGCCAGCGGTGGCCGCGTATGGTTTTGCAGAGGCCGTCTGCGCCGTACTGCCCGAGTGAATGCGCCAGTGATATAACACCCGCGGAATGTGCAAGATCTGGTGGTCGCTGAGCCGCTCGATGCAGCGCAGCGCAAGATCGTAATCCTGCGAGCCTTCCATCCCGGGCCGGAACCCGCCGACCGATCGGACTAGCGAGGTCCGATAGACGCCGAAATGGCTGATCATGTTCTGCGATCGAAACAGGTCGAGGTTCCAGTTGGATTTGAAATAGGGAGACTTGCGGTTGCCCTGCTCGTCGACCTTGTCTTCGTCCGAGTAAATCAGGCCGAGATCGGGTGTCTCGTTGATCGCCTTCGCCACACTGTATAACGCGTGTTCGGGTAACAAATCGTCGTGATCGAACAAACCGACGAATTCCCCGGTGACCATTTCAAGTGCCGAGTTCGAGGCATGGGCGATGTGCCCATTAACCACACGATAGACGATCCGGATTCGCGAATCGAGCTCGGCGTAACGCTTCAGAATAGACCCTACCGCCGGGTCGGTGGACAGATCGTCCGCGATACACAACTCCCAGTTCTCATACAACTGGTTGGTGACCGACTGAAGCGCTTTTTCGAGAAACTCGGGCGGTGGGTTGAAGACCGGCATCAGTACCGAGATCTTCGGCTGAGTCGGTAAGGACGCGATTGATTGCCGAATCTGCGCGCGGGACTGGTCGTCGAGGGTATCGAAGCGCCGCACCCATTCACGGTAATCGTTGCGATTTGCGAAGGGTCCGCCGGCGGCCGCAATACGCAGCCGCAGCATTGAGACCCGGACGCAAACGCCGCGAAAGCCTTCCTGGCGATAGACATTAACAGCGGCGCGAAGCGTCGCGGGCAGGCCGCCGACCCGGGTCAGGACGATCGTCAGGCCTCGCCATAGCCTTTTTGGCCAATTGACCAACTACCGGGTGCTCATGTTGAAGATCCTGCCGGGGGCAAGTTGCCAGTCATCCTCTCAGAGCAAGAGGCTGCCCAACAGTGTCTGGCGGTTAAATCTCGATTTTAACAGACCGAATAAACTGGCTAACACCTCACTAACATCACACCCCCCCCCTCCGGCAGATTGTATGATGCGCACCGTGCGGTTCTTTCTCTACCGTCCTTACTCTTTAGTGAGCGCTTATGCCATTTGCCGTCCGCGACG
>JANORY010000097.1:0-1646 GCA_031415535.1 Burkholderiales bacterium
GCCGCATGCTCGACCGCAGCGACACAATCGGGATGCACAGGCGCGCCGTTCGGTGCATGCCGGGCAAACGCGACGCGCAGCCGACGCGGTTCGATACTGACTTCGTTCAGGTATGAATTATCGGGCGGGGTTGCAAAGTAAGGATCGCCAGGCATCGGGCCGGCAGTCGCATCGAGCAGAGCGGCGCTGTCACGCACACTGCGGGTAACTGCGTGCTGCACGGCCAATCCGTTCAAGCCTTCGGCACCCTCAGGGCCAGCGGTAATGCGGGCGCGGGTTGGCTTGATGCCGAACAGCGCGCAACAGGATGCCGGGATCCGGATCGAGCCACCACCGTCGGTCGCGTGGGCCATCGGCACAATACCGGCTGCGACTGCGGCGGCTGAGCCGCCGCTTGAGCCACCGGGTGCGAGATCACGTTGCCAGGGATTGCGCGTCACGCCATACAACAAGGACTCGGTAGTTGGCGATAGCCCGAACTCTGGCGAATTGGTCTTGCCGAAGATCACCAGTCCGGCTCGCCTCATGCGCGCGACAATTTCGCTGTCGCTTCGGGCGATGTTACCGGCCAGCAGCCGCGACGCTGCGCTGCTGGCACTGCCCGTCACCGATACCACCAACTCCTTCACTAAAAACGGCACACCGGAAAACGGTCCATCGGGCAAACCTTGGGCAATCGCTGCGCGTGCGTGGTCATACAAGGGCGTGACGATCGCGTTTAATGATGGGTTCAGCCGCGCGGCTTGGGCAATCGCAAGCTCAAGCAATTCGCTTGCCGAAATCGCGCGACGGCGAACCTGTTCGGCCAGGGCCAGGCCATCATAAGATTCATAGTCGTCCATTTGGCATCTCCTCCAGTTTACGGTTCTTCAAGGCGTTGGCCAAAGCGCCGTCGGCATCATCGGCGCATGTTCCAGCAACGGAATGACCGAACTGCCGAATCCGGGACAATCCAACGAACCGAGCTCGAGACAACCCGATGTAATCCGCAGCCGCGTTCGGCCGGCGTCGCTCGAATAAAGGTCAGGATGGGCACGGGCGAATCGTTGAGCCTCTTCAACCGGCCGGGCACCGAAGCCATCAATAAAATGATGGCCGTTACGCTCGACATGGGTCAAACCGAGCAGGCTTGCGAGTGCCAGGTCCTGCTGCACGGACAGTCCGGCTTGGGTGGTCAGATCTTCGCCCGATAACAGGTACTGCTCGCCGGCGCGGCTCCACAGCCGGCAGCGTGCGAGGTTAACCAGCGATTTGTAAAAGCCTTTGCACGCTTTTGATGAAACGCCCCGATAACCGAGCGCTCGAGCGCGCACGAATGCGTTCATATCACCATCGGACTCATCGATTATCACTGGCTTGTAACGGGCTAACCCGGTCACGTTTTGTTCGAGCGCGACCTGGCGCTTGACGGGCTGCTCGATAAAAAGTGTCGAGGCCGCCAGCCTGCGCAGCGCCGGCTCACGTTCAACCGCTTCCCACAGTTCGATGATGGCGCGCGCGTCGCTGTACTGCTCGTTACCGTCCAAGCTCAGATAATAGGGTTCGTCAATCGTGTCAAGCACTGCCGCGATGCGGCTTAGCCGAAGCAGATCTGTATCAAGTTGGCCGCCCAACTTGAGTTTGAAATATCGATTGCCATAGACTTG
>JANORY010000098.1:0-2883 GCA_031415535.1 Burkholderiales bacterium
GCTCTGGTCCTATGTATATACCAGTTGGGCGATCATGGGCCGGCTCGGCATGGTCAGCTTCGGGCATGGCGCTTTTCTGGGCATTGGTGCTTACACCGTCGCCATGCTGTGGAACTGGTACGGGGTCTCGCCGTGGATCGGCATGCTGGCTGCTATTGCGTTGACTTTGGTAGTCGCCTTCGTGATTGGTTACCCTTGCTTCCGATTCAAGATTGTTGGGCATTACTTTGCGTTGGTGACCTTGGCCCTGTCCGAAGTCGCGCGCTTGGTCATTGTTGCGTTGCGTGATACGACCGGAGGCTCGCTGGGCGTGACGCCAAAAACCGCGTTGGCGGGCGGCAGTTCCTGGTCGATTTCAGGCATGCAGTTCTCAAGCAAACTGGTGTGGTTTTACATCATGCTGTTCTGCTGGCTGATCGCGCTCTACATCTGGCATCGGGTGGATCGCAGCATGAGTCGTCTGGCGCTCGAAGCGATCAGCGAGGAAGAAGACGCCGCCGCATCGATCGGTATCAACGTCACCCGATCCAAGCTGGCGATTACGATGTTATCGGCGGCCATGACCTGCGTCGGCGGCGTTTTGTACGCGCAGTATCAGCTCTACATCAATCCGGAAACGGTGTCCGGCATAGGAGTCTCGTTGCAAATGGTGTTTGGCGTCATCGCTGGCGGTATGTTTGTCATGCTCGGACCCACGGTCGGTGCCATTTTGTTGCTGGCGCTTTCCGAATCGCTGCGCGTTTTGATTGGTAACCAGGTGCTGGGCGTTGACTTGACGATCTATGGTTTGTTGTTGATCATCTTCATCATCTTTATGCCGAAAGGCATTCTCGGCTCGTGGCTCGAGAAGACGCGCCGCAAGAATCCCGCGTAGCCATTCCGCATACCTGAAGGGGTTATTGGCGCGCTAGGTTTAAAATTTTCAGTCGAAACGATCATTGTCGTTTTAATGATTCTCTTTGCTGGAAGTTCACCCTAATGAAAATGTTCAATCTCTTGTTTGCGATTGCGGCAACCGTCGCAGCTTCAAACCTTGTCGCTCAAACAGTGATCAAGCAGGATGGCCAATGGCGCGGTGCTCTGGGCGTTGGTCTGAGCGTGGTCGGCGGCAATACCAGCTCAAGGCTGTTGAACATCAATGGCGACGCGATCAAAGCGACTGCAACCGACAAATGGAATATTTACGGCTCGCAAATAAATGGAAAAACCGGCGATTCAACCACTGCCGACTTGCTCAATCTGGGTGCACGCTTTAATCAGGATTTGAATGTCCAGTTGTTCTGGTTCGGTCAGGGCGATCTGGGCCGCAATAAATTGGCGAATCTGAGTCTGCGAACCGCTGTTGCCGGAGGTCTTGGTTATCACTTCATTAAATCTGACCCCACTGTGTTTGATGTGTTTGTTGGTCTGGGATATGCCAACGACAAATACGTCAATGCGACGATTGTGGCCGATCAGACGCGCAGCAGCTATGGGCGCCTGGAGCTGTTGTTTGGCGAAGAGTCGACCCATAAGCTGTCGGCGACGACGCTGTTCAAGCAGCGACTGGTCCTTTACCCGAACCTGTCTGACCGAGGTGAGTACCGGGCGACATTTGACGCTGGCTTGTCGGTGGCAATGAGCGGTTCGCTGAGCTTGCAAACAACCTTGGGTTTGCGCATGAACAGCGACCCGGGCACCGGCTTAAAGAAGACCGACACCTTGTTTTTCACTGGCATTACGTACAAGTACGAATAATCTGTGCAGTTCAATCGTGTCGTTGTGCTGGTTCCGCAGCCGGTTCAATCGCCGATTCAGCGGCCGGCTGAACTCGCGCTAATCCAGCAGTACTCGTTCGCATGCCAATGAGCGAACGTCCATCTCGAACTCCAGTTCAATGATGGGCGGTTTGCACAAGTGCCAGCTCAAGCCGTTGCCGGTCAATTGGGCGTTTGCGAAATGGCTTTTAAGCAGTCCGTGAAAATTCTCCGCAGTATAGATCTGAGCGGCGCTTAACCGGCCCCAATCACCACCCAAGCCGGCACAGCGCGCTTTCATGGTTTGCAAAACGAAGGCGACTTTTGCGGCTAGACCTTCGGCTGAAAGGTCGCCGCGCGCGATGATCGCTTGCGGGAACGGCTGGCCTTCAGGCCACTCACCACTGCCCGCGACCACAAAATCCCGACCCTCGGGTTTGCTTGGTGGTGTGGTTGCCGGTATCGTCGTCGGTATCGAATAGCTGAAGGCGTGAAACACCGGCTCATCAGGTGCATCGAACACCGGGCAAACATTGCTGCGCCCGACCGGGTTCAAGCCGTTTTGGATCAACCCCCATTGACTGAGCACATTGACGTAGCCGACATTGAAGTCGTGGAATCCGCTGAACGTGAACGGACGCGGCGAGCGCAGCTCAACCGCACACAGTGCGGTCAAGGGGCGTCCAACGCTTTCAAGGTGGGCCGCAATTCGCCCGAAGCCGGCGCTGATGCCGGGTGCCTTGGCCAAGCGAACGCGGACCAGTTGGTAGCCCTCGCTCGCTACGACACCTTGAGAATAGGGAAATCCACCCTCCAGGAATTCGTAACCGCCAGGCGCGAAATGATGTAATGTCGACATGCCGCATATCTCCGCTCTTAATGAATGACTCACCCCGATGGTGGCACAGTTGCGACGCAGACAGACCTGCTAAAGTCCGCATCCTCAATTGCAATTTCCGTTAAACCCATTCTGATCAGGTACGATAAACCATGTCGATTCCAAATTCCATGCGCTATGTCGATCACGGCACCGGCGGACCGCCGGCAGTACTGACCGTCAAGACCGGCCCGGTACCGGGATTTGCCGCCCACGAGGTGCTGATTAAAGTTTCGGTTGCCGGCGTCAACCGGCCCGACGTGTCGCAAC
>JANORY010000099.1:0-1518 GCA_031415535.1 Burkholderiales bacterium
GGAGGCTCCGATCGGACTCATCCTGTGCGCCTCCGCCGATGCCGCTGTTGCGTGCGCGGCTGCATCAGGCGATTATTGACCTCGTCAGGGCCGTACGGGATCTACAGCAACAGGCTGCACGGCAATACCAGCCGGTGGTGGATGAGATCCTGCGCACCAACAGCCGAGACGCCACGCACATTGAGCGCACGTTGGATGGCTTGTTGGACTTCTGTGGACACGAACCCGTGCTGGCGATCTACAAGGATCTCTGCCGTCACTATTGGGCGATCGACCCGGCCGCAACGGCTGACTACATTCGTGCCTATCGCGAATGCTGGGACTGTGATGAACCGGGAGGCCAGGGGTGATTGGCGAACTTAAGCCGCAGGCTGTCGCTCGGTAAGCGGTGAAGGGTCGTAATCAAACGGATAACCTGTTCAAAAACCGGCGAGAGTGACTTTGCCGATCATCTTGCCCGACTCGACCCTCTCGTGCGCGCGACGCAAGTTGGCGGCATTGATTACCCCGAGGGTCTCGCTGTGCGTGCATTGCAGCATGCCATCATCGACCATCGCGGCGACCTCGGTCAGCAAGCGGCCCTGTTCGGCCATGTCGTCGGTCTCGAATCCGGAGCGCGCGAACATGGCTTCCCAATGCAACGACGCACAGCGTGCCTTCAGCAAGCGCACATCGATCATCTCGGGGTCATCGATCACGCAGACTCGGCCTTGCGGCGCGATGATCTTGGCGATCTCCGCAAAGTGCATGCCGGTGTGCGACACACTGAAAATGCGCTCGGCCCAACGCAAGCCGGCCTGTTTCATGCCTCCCGACAAGGGCTGACGATGATCGAGCACTACGTGCGCACCGAGCCGCTCGGCTTGCGCGCGCGATTCGGGCCGCGAGGCGGTCGCGACAATGCGTGCCCCGGTGAGGCGGCGAGCCAACTGAATCGCGATCGATCCGACGCCACCGGCACCGGCGGTAATCAGCAAGGTGCCGGCATCGTCGGCGCGGCCAAGACGCAGTTGCAGCCGATCGAACAAAGCCTCCCAGGCGGTGATGGTGGTCAGCGGCATCGCAGCAGCCTGCGCGAACTCGAGGCTGCGCGGCTTGCGGCCAACGATCCGCTCATCAACCAGATGCAGTTCGGCATTGGTGCCACTGCGGGCGCGCGAACCCGCGTACCAGACCTCGTCGCCCAGTCGAAACAAGCTCACTTGCGGTCCGACCGCTTCGACCACACCCGCCGCGTCGTATCCCAACACTCGAAATTCGCCGGCTGATGGCGCAACATTGCGCCGCACCTTGGTATCGACCGGGTTCACCGATACGGCCTTGACGCGGACCAGCAGATCGCGGCCGTCGGCAATGGGTCCGGGCAGCTCGATACCGATCCGCTATGCCTGAGCGATATCGAGTTGCCTGAACCGGTTGCCGGCGGCCGCGATTTGCTGGTCCGCGTCAAGGCCGTATCGGTCAACCCGGTCGATACCAAGGTGCGGCGCAATGTTGCGCCGGCGGCCGGCGAACTGC
>JANORY010000100.1:0-9169 GCA_031415535.1 Burkholderiales bacterium
CATCGCCCGGCGCGACCAGCCGCGCCGCGCCGTTGAACAGTTCCGGCACAGCCGCCGCCGTGGTGCCGATAATGGGCAAGCCGGCAGCGAGCGCTTCGGCAAATGCCATGCCGTAGCCTTCATGAAACGTCGCCAACACGAACAGGTCGGTGCCCTGCCAGCGCGCGCTCAGTGCGGCTTCGTCAAGCTCGCCCAACAAACTCACCCGATCACCGAGTCCCTGCTCGTCAATCCGCCGGCGCACGCGCTCCACGTGGCTGCGATCACGCTCCAGGCTGCCAACGCAATGCAGATGCCAGCCCAGCGAGCTCAGACCCGCCAGCGCATCCAGCAAGACCAGGTGTCCCTTGCGCGGCACTACCGAAGCCAGGCACAGCAACTGCAGAGTTGATTGACCTGAACCGGATACCGGCTCGCGCCGAACGGTACCCGGCGGCGCAACATAAAGGCGATCGGGCCGCATGCCGAAGTCGGCGATCAAGGCGTATGCGGTGGCCCTGCTGGTCGCAATCACGCAGCGGCAATGGCTGAGCGCCGCCCGCTCGCTGTCGAATAACTGCTGCTGACGCTGCGCAGCGAGGCCGGTTTCCCGGAACAGTGGATGGTGAACCAGCGCCACCAGATCGAGGCGCTGCGCATGTTCGCCGACCTCCTCGGCTAACGCACCTAGTGCCAGGCCATCGATCAGGGTAGTCTGGCCATCAGAGAGTTCGCCGAGCACCCGACGCGCTTGCGCCCGCGCGACCCGATCCGGGTTCGGGTATTCGCCGGACAGCTTATGAATCTGCAGCAAATCACCACGCGCAGCAAACCCGGCGATGACCCGCCGGGCATAGGCAAAACCACCAGTTGCTGCATCGAAATCGTCGGGCAGCAGAAATGCGAAATTCATGACGCCGATAATGGCGCTTCATAAGCGGCCCAGGCGATATGCGACTCGTTCAGACAGACCCGCATCGAATCGATGGTTCGGCCTTCAGCACCCAGCTCACCGGCCTGGATACGAGCAGCGATTCGATTAAAGATCACCTGCGCCAAAAACTCGGTGGTGGTGTTGCGGCCGGTGAATGCCGGATCTTCGTCCAGATTGCGGTAGTTCAGCTCGCCGAGCACCGCACGCAGCAGCGTGCTGGCGAGTCCTATGTCGACCACCAGGCCGTCGGCGTCGAGTTCGCGGCGACGAAACTCGAGGTCGACGACATAAGTCGCGCCGTGCATTCGTTGCGCTGGCCCGAACACCTCACCGCGAAAGCTGTGCGCGATCATGAAATGATCACGCACGCTGAGCATGAATCGCGTCGGGCTGCAGGCGCTGGTGTTCAAATTGTGGCCGGCGTTCAAATTGGGGCTGGCGTTCATTCTGGTTTCCTGCTCGATAATCAATAATCAATAATCAATAAACAATAATCAATAAACAATCCGGTCACACAGGCCGCCGCGTGTACCGTCAGCCAGCGACTGCATGAGTTCGGGCAGCGCCGAAAACGGGCTGTGGCCGGTAAATAGCGCGTCCAGTCGCGGCTCGGCCAGCAGTCTTAAGGCGAGCCGCATACGGCGGGCATGATCCCAACGTGCCCGTTGCCGAGTGGCGATCGTGCCGACCTGCGAGGCATGCAGTTGCAGTCGCTTGACATGGAACGCTGCGCCCAAGGGCAGGCTGACCTCAGCGGTGCCAAACCAACTGAGCTCAAGCACACGCGCTTCGAAGCCCGCCAGCTCAATCGCCTGTCGCAGGCCCTCGCCGGTCCCACTGGCGTGAATCACGACATCAGCATCAGCTTGCGCCGAGTCCGGGGCCACGCACTTTAGACCCAATTGCTGGGCGATCGCGCGGCGCTCGGCCAGGGGCTCAAGCACTTCGACCACGCAGCCAGGCACACCATTGGCCAGCCACGCGGCCAACAGGCCAACTACGCCGGCACCGACCACGGCAATTCGGTCACCCGGCAACACACCGGAATCCCAGATGCCATTGACTGCCGTTTCCATATTCGCCGCGAGTACCGCACGGGCCGCCGGCGTCTGTGCAGGCAGGGCATAAACGGCCGATGCCGGCACAACATAGCGATCCTGATGCGGGTAGAGACAGAACACATCGCGTCCCAATAACTCCGGCGGGCCGGCCAGCACCGTGCCGACATTGGCATAACCATATTTGACCGGACCCGGCAGGCTACCCGCTTGAAAAGGCGCGCGCATTCGCTGGTATTCGCTGACCGGCACCAAACCCCGGTAGACGAGTAGTTCAGTACCTCGGCTGACTGCGCCGTACTTGGCTTGCACCAGCACTTCGCCGGGCGCGGGCGCGCCAATTGATTCACGCAGCAGCACGCTCTTGCCGGGCGCCTGAATCCAGAATGCATGGGCGGCCGTCATATCGAGACAAGCTCTGGTAATGTGTATCTTTTAAATTATAGACGCGATGCCAGAACCCAGCGCTAGCTCCTTCGGCCAGATTCATGACGCGCCAAGCGCCCCGAATGCACCACGCCAGGCGGCCAACTTTACCGGCTGGCTCGGGCTAATCACGCTCTCGGTCAGCATCGCTTTGGTCTGGTCTGGCCGCCTTGGATGGTTAGGCGGCAGCGTCAGCCTGGTGGTGTTCTTGACCGGATCGCTGCTGGTGCTGCGCAGCCTCCCAGCGGCGCAACAACAATACGGCACCGCCAATCGACTGACTCAGCTCCGATTGGCGATGGCTGCGCTGCTCTGCGGCCTGGTGCTTGAGAGGATCGCCGGTGTCGCCGCGCCGGCTACCGAAACCGCTCAATGGTGGATAGTAGCGTTCGCCGCCGTAGCGGCCGCCTTGGACGCCGTCGACGGACCACTGGCTCGCCGGCAAGGCCTGGCTAACGCACTCGGCGCGCGCTTCGACATGGAAGTCGACGCATTCTTTTTGTTGATTTTGTCCCTGCTGGCGTGGCAGTGGCAAAGGCTCGGTGCCTGGATTGTGCTGGCTGGCGCAATGCGCTACGCCTTCATCGCTGCAGCATGGCGCTGGCCCTGGCTCGGCAGACCCTTAGCGCCCAGCAGCCGACGGCAAACCGTTTGTGTGATTCAGATCGTAGGTCTCTTGATCGCACTCGTGCCCGGAATCGGCACGCCCTGGACGACCCTGGCCGGCGGCATTGGGCTGGGCTTGCTGGTCTGGTCATTTGCGATCGATATCACCTGGGCTTGGCGCGCCCGATCATGAAGCGGAGTACCGACTACCTGGTGTGGTGTTTCACGCTCGCAGCATGGACTCCATGAAACCAATCATCGACTTCATAAGGCCAAGCATTGCCGGTTTGTTGGCCTGCGCGTTTCTGGCGTTTATTTTGAGCTACGACAACCACTGGCCCGGCATCGGCGTCTGGCCAACCGCCCGCGTCTCGATCGAAGCCCTGGTCGTGGTCGCGCTCGGAATATTCCTGATCGCGCGAAGCAGCAGCAAGGCTGCCACCAACCGGACGCTCACACTGGTCTCCGCGTTGTTGGCAACCCTGGCGGTGCTGCATTATGTTGATGTCACCGTATCGGGCCTGTTTGGTCGGCCATTGAACCTGTTCTGGGACGGCCGTCACTTGCCGCAACTGCTCAAGATGGCGGCCGCCAGCAGCCCCTCCTGGTTAATTGCCTTGGCGGTGGTTGGCGTACCGTGCGCTTTGATTGCGCTCTATTTCACCTGCTGCTGGGCGCTACGCGTCGTCTGTACGGCAGCCCTTGCAACCGGCGCAGGCCGTCGATTCGCAGCCGGCCTGGCGAGCGCGGCTGGCTTGGCCGGAGCAGCAGCCACGCTGGGCCCAAGCGCTTTGAGTGAGGCGGTTGTCACACCGCTCACGCTGACCTACGGCAAGCAGTTGTTATTTGTCGCAGCCGTGTTTACGCCCGGTGCCAGCGATCGCCTGCTGCCGACCAGCCCAAAATTTAGCGGCGACTTATCAGCTCTGCAGGGGGTCGATGTATTGATCGTATTTTCCGAATCCTACGGCGCTGCGACCTTCGACGACCCCGAGTTGCGCGTGGCGCTGCAAGCGGCTCGATCAGCATTGCAGCAGGCCGTGTCCGCGACCGGCCGACATGCCGCGTCGGCGTTCGTCGAGTCGCCGACCTTTGGCGGTGGTTCCTGGCTGGCACATGCTGCGCTGCTTTCAGGTGTTGACATGCGCGAGCCGGACCACCATGCTTTGCTGCTCGCATCAAAGCGGTCAACGCTGATCAAGCACTTTCAGTCGAACGGCTATCGCAGCGTGGCGCTGATGCCTGGGCTGCGGGCTGATTGGCCGGAGGGCGCGTACTATGGATTTGATCAGATCTACGACGCCCGCGCGCTCGACTACAGCGGCCCAAGCTTCGGTTTTTGGCGAATCCCGGATCAGTTTTCGCTGGCGCGACTGCATCGCGAAGAACTCATCAGCCGCGGCGGCGTGCCGCGGCTGATTGTTTTTCCGACCATTACCAGCCATCTGCCGTTCGATCCGGTGCCACCGCTGGCGCCAGACTGGTCGTTCCTGCGCGCCGGTGAACTCAACGCTAGTTTCAGTGGAACACTCGACGCGGCCGCTGTCGAGCGCGCCATTGCCCGCCAATCCGACTGGCTGGCACTGCGCGAACCCTATCTGCGATCGATGGACTATTCATTGCGTTGGGTTTCCGGCTACCTGCGCGAGTCGGCACCCAGAGATTTGCTGACGATCATTATTGGTGATCATCAACCGGCCGCGACCGTGGTCGGGCGCGATGCAGACCGCGCGGTGCCGATTCATGTCATCAGCCATTCACCGGAACTGATCCAGCGTTTTGTGAACGCCGGTTTCGCGAGCGGGTTATTACCGCGGCGCCCTGCCCTCGGCCACATGCATGAACTGACGGCAACTCTAGTCGAAATATTCGGCGGCGCTGCGCAGCCGCGCGTAGATATCCCCGGAGCGCGACCCGGCGGCTAGCCCTTGCAATCGTTGGCGCATTTCAGCCGCACCATTCCAGCGGGTTTGCTCGAATTGATACCGTTCGCCAAACGACCAGTTAAATTGATAGTCTGCAATTTGCATGAGCCGATCGATGCAGGCAACAGCGGCTGCACGAGCCACTGGCAATACTTCGAATGAAAGCGCCGGCACTGCACAATTCAAGCCTTGCAACACTTGCAGCTCGAAGCCTTCAACATCGATCTTGATGAACCGCGGCATTCCGAATTGCGCGATCAGATCAGCCAAGGTGGTGACCACGACATCACTGTGCGCACTCCAGGCAACGTGTGCAAAACCCGGATCGGCCGATACCTGATCGATCCAGGCACTACTCAGCGAGCTGACCGTCGGTGTTAAGGTGCTGGCCCGCAGGATCGCCCGTCCAGGCCTTGCACCGACTGCCATCTGTACGACCGTCACGGCCTTGTCCTTGCGGTGGAGTCGCCGCAGCAGACTAGCGAAATCAGCCTGAGGCTCGATGGCAATGACGCTGGCACCCAACTGTCGCCAGCAACGACTGTGATTACCGACATGGGCACCAACATCAAAACACAAATCACCAGGTGCAACGAACCCTCGATAAAAACGCCGCAGCCGCGCCGCCCGACCGGGAATGCCACGATAGATGATCAGTGAACGTGCCATGCCACTGAACTGGCCGATATTCAAGGCCTTACTTTCGAAACGGCAACATGCGATCGGCAATGCCGCTACGCTCAAAGACATGCTTTTTCAGCACTAAGCCGATATGCCAGGAGATGACGATCAGCGCCGCATAAGCGAACACCACATGCAGGGTCCAGACGATCCAGGACCAAGCCGGCTGCTTGCCGATCGGATTCGGCAAATCGACGATGCCGAACAGTTTGATGCCGTATCCGCCCGCCATGACAAACAGGTAGCCAGTCACCGGCATGATGAACATCAGCCAGTACAGCCAGGTTTCGAGTCGACCGACAATGCTGCGTTCGGGTTCGGACAAGGAAGGGTGCCATTGCGGCAAGGGTGTCGTGCGTCGCCAAATCAGGCGCGCAACTGCCAAAGCAAATAACACCAGACCGACCGACTTGTGCCAGTTGTAGTAGAAGTCCCCGTTCATGCCAAAGGCCGTGCCTTCACGGCCCAGCCGCGTCATGATGTTCGCGCCGAGAAACTGATACGCGAACAATATAAATACCGCCCAATGAAAAAATTTGCTGGCCAGGCCGTAGCGATCGGGCAGATTGCGAAGAGACATTTTCGTATCATATAACGTCGATCGACTGATTCACCGGCTGAACCCAGCTACCCCACCCGCCGCCAGCGCGACCTGCTGATTTGGGCATACTGCGGAAGCCAAGCAAAGTACTCGGAATCATTCAAAGTACTCAGTAACATTCAAAGACCACCGGAAGACGCCATGGAATTCGATTTCTCAGCCGAACAAAAACAATTGCAGGATCAGGTGCGGCGTTTCCTCGAAGGGCAATGCGACCGCAAGGCGGTGCGCGCCGTATTGGACGGCCCGCAGTCGTACGACAAGGCACTTTGGAAAGGCATGGCGCAGCTTGGATACTTAGGTGCGTCAATCCCTGAAAACTATGGTGGTCTGGGTGCCGGCTACCTTGAGGCCTGTGTCATCGCCGAAGAGCTCGGCCGCGCCGTCGCACCAATCCCGTTCAGCTCAAGCATCGCGCTCGCCGCCGAGTGCCTGATGGCCGCTGGCACGGAGAACCAGAAGCAGCAACGCCTGCCGAAGATGGCAAGTGGTGAGTTAATCGGCACGCTGGCGTTTGCGGAAGGCAGTGGGCGGGTCGACTCGAAGTCGTTGAAGACCCTTGCCACTGTGAAGGGCAACGCTATTACCCTCACCGGTTTGAAGACGGCAGTGGCCGACGGCGATATCGCCGACTTCGCGGTGGTCGCGGCGGCAACGTCTTCTGGCGCAGCCAATGCACAGGCCATTTCCCTGTTTCTGGTCGACTTGAACGGTGCCGGTATCAAACGCACGGTCATCAGCACCATCGACCCGACCCGCAGCCACGCCCAGATCGAATTCGAAAACGCCGCTGCCGAGCCGCTGGGCAAAGCCGGCGACGGCTTGAGTATCCTTGAGAAAGTCTACGACCGTGCGGCGGTACTGATTGCCTTTGAGCAATTGGGCGGCGCCGATCGGGCGCTCGAAATGGGCCGTGACTATGCGATGCAGCGCTTCGCTTTTGGCCGGCCGATCGGCTCGATGCAGGCAATCAAGCACATGCTGGCCGACATGTATGTGTCGGCGACGCTGGCGCGCTCGAACTGTTACTACGCGGCCTGGGCACTGTCGACCGAGTCGCCTGAGTTGCCGGTGGCGGCGGCCACCGCGCGCGTCAGTGCCACCCAGGCTTATCAGCATTGTGCGAAGAACAATATTCAGGTCCATGGCGGCATGGGCTTTACCTGGGAGTTTGACTGCCACCTTTACTACCGGCGCTCGAATCTGCTCGCGCTGTCGCTCGGTGCCTTGTCGAGTTGGGAAGACAAGCTGATCGATCGCCTGCGTCTGCAGCACGCCGCCTGAGCCAGGACGCCTGAACCATGAACTTCAACGATACCCCCGAGGAAGCGGCGTTTCGCAGCACAGCGCGCGCCTGGATCGAGGCGCATGCGCCGCATCAACTGAAGCGCGAACTCGAGCTGGCCGGCTTCGGTCAGCCGGCCTTGCGAAGCGGCGACGTTCTGCAAGCCGCCAAGGCCTGGCAGCACAAGAAACATGCCGCCGGCTGGGCCTGTCTGCATTGGCCGAAAGAGTATGGCGGGCGCGGCGCCACACCCATCGAAAGGGTGATCTGGCAACAGGAGGAAGGCGTCTACGGCAAGCTGGCCGGCACCTTCATCATCGGTCAGGGCATGTGCGGGCCGACCTTGATGGCGTTCGCGGCCGAGGAACATAAGAAACGTTATCTGCCGCCCTTGGCGTCCGGCGAAGAAGTCTGGTGCCAATTGTTTTCCGAACCGGTTGCTGGTTCCGACCTGGCCGGCTTGCGCACCAAGGCGGAACGGGTCGGCGATGAATGGATCATCAATGGTCAGAAGATCTGGACCAGCGGCGCACACTACTCCGACTATGGCATTCTGATCACGCGTACCGATCCGAATTTGCCCAAGCATGATGGCCTGACCATGTTTTTCATCAACATGAAAAGCCCGGGCATCGAAATCAGACCGATCAAACAGGTCAACGGCCAATCGGGTTTTAACGAAGTTTATTTCACCGATCTGAAGGTGCCGGATCACCAGCGGCTGGGCGCGGTCGGCAACGGCTGGAAGGTGTCTCTGACCACCCTCATGAATGAACGACTATCGATCGGTGCCGGCATGCCGACCGGCTTTCCTGAGTTGCTTGAGTTTTGCTGCCACTTCGACACTGGCGACGGACTGGCGATCGACAACCCTGCGGTGCGCTCAAAGCTGGCAACCTGGGCGGTCCGTACCAGCGGATTGCGCTACACCAGTTACCGCAGCATTTCAGCCCTCTCAAAGGGCCAAACACCCGGTCCGGAAAACTCGATCGGCAAATTGGTCGCGGGTACAACGCTGCAGGAAATTGCGATGTTTGCACTCGATCTGCAAGGCCAGGCCGGTATTGCGCTGGACCCGACCACGGTCGCAGCACAAGCGCGCTTTCAAGCGATGCTGCTGCGCTCGCCCGCAACGCGCATCGAGGGTGGTACCGACGAAATACTGCGCAATATTATTGCCGAGCGCGTGCTCGGTTTGCCGGCCGATTTGCGCGCCGATCGCGGCATTGCGTTTAACCAGATTCCGGCGCGCTAGGATTAAAAAGAACATGAACTTCGACGACACTCCATTAGAAGCCGTATTTCGCACCGAAGTGCGCGCCTGGATCAAGGCCAACGCGCCGCACCACTTGCGCGATGAACTCGAACGGCTGCGCGGCACCGGGCGTATGAGCGCGCGCGGCTTTGAGCCGCTGGTTGAGGGTAAAGCCTGGCAGAAGAAAAAATCGGACGCTGGTTGGGCCTGCCTGCAATGGCCAAAAGAGTATGGCGGTCGCGGTGCCTCGCCGATTGAACGCGTCATCTGGCAGCAGGAAGAAGGCCCCTATGCCGAACTCTGTTCGTTCTTTGGAATCGGCCAGGGCATGTGTGGCCCTACCGTGATGGCGCATGGCTCCGAGGAAGCGCGCCAGCGCCTGTTGCGGCCGCTGGCTTCCGGCGAGGAAATCTGGTGCC
>JANORY010000101.1:0-1010 GCA_031415535.1 Burkholderiales bacterium
CAGTACGTTGGCGTCGTCCTCGGCGATGAAGTAGTCGCGCTGCACCAGCGCACCGTCCCACCAGCCGCTTTCGATCCGCTCCGGGCCGGCCAACAGATTCAGGCTGCTGCCCCAGTACGGGCGGTTATTGCGCTCACTGATCGGCACCGGTGTGCGCAGCAACCAGAGCGGGCGTGGCAAACTGCTGTGCGATGACAGCGCGATGGTGTCACTTGTGTTGCTGTCGCTGATGTTACGGTCGCTGGTGGCCAGTGCAGCCGCAGGACTGCTGATCTCGAAGGCCTGATCGATTTCCTCGAGGCGGTAAGCGGCCTCGGGTCGATGGTCCTGCAGGACACACAAACGCTGAATTTGTTGTCGGCCCAGCCGGGTTTGCAGTCGCTCGATCAAGCGGCCCAGACTTTCCTGAGTCGAGCGCGGGGTTGGAAACAATTCCTGGTTGGGCAGACTCAAGGGCACAACTTCGCCGCAGATGAGGATCAGCGTGTGCACGGGTGCCGGCAGTTTGGTGACTGCCAGACGTTCGCGCAGCAAGCCGACCATGCGTTCGAGATCGCGGCTGGCTTCGGTCATCCGGATCGGCAGTTGTGTGGCGGGTAAATCATCGTGAATACCGTGTAATTCGAAACCGCGCACGGCAACGTGCAGCGCAGTAAGCCAGCCGGTCATTTGGATCAGCAGCCGTTGCGCGGCGAATAACAAGGCCTCGGCGTTCTCAATATCGGCCAGCAACTCGAGGCGGGCGCTGTAGCTGGGCGGTGCTTCGAACCAGGCGCGTGGATCGGCTTTTTTGCCGAGTGCCTGATCGAGTTCATGGAGTAATTCATGACCAAAGCGGCGTGCCAATCCGGCGCGTGGCAGCAGTTGCAACTCCTTGATCGTTCGTGTGCCGATTGACTCGAAGCTGTCGCGATGGGGGGCGGCTGAATCGAGTAAACAGAGCGGCAAGGCCGCCAGTCGGGCATTTAATTGCGACTGATCTTGAGCAATGACGCCGTCGCTCTGCAGGC
>JANORY010000102.1:0-2747 GCA_031415535.1 Burkholderiales bacterium
GGAGGCGCATGCCAAATTTCTGGTGGCCTCGACCGACGGTGATCGGCTGGAGGCCGAAGCGCGCATCGAGAAGTTTGGGCCGAAGCGATTCCGGATCGACTATCGACTGGGCCGTGACCGGCAATTGCTGGTCGAGGGTTACGAAATCCGGGCCTGGGTCGCACAAGTCGGCGATCGACTGCGATCATTGCCCATTCCACCCGAGTTTGTCACCCGACTGGCCAGCGTTTCGGTGGATGAAGTGCAAGCCGTTGTGGTCACGATGCCTAATCGACCGTATTGGTAAAACCGCCAGCTTGCCAGGTCAGTGCATTTGCGGGCGCTTTAGCAAATCGTTACGATCCAGCGACTTCACCTCCAGCCGCAGCAGATCGCCCTCACGACCAATGTTCAGCGGCACCTTGACACCGGCCGCACCCAAACCCCAGACCGCGCGCAGAAAATCCGCCAGGCTGGTCACCCGCATGCCCGCGACATCGACAATCAGGTCGCCCTGCCGAATGCCGGCCTTCTCGGCCGGGCCGGCCGCACTCAAACCGCCGACCATCACTTGACCTTCAGATTCGCCGGCATAAAGCCCGAGCCAGGGCCGCGCGGCGACGCCAGAACGGCCGGTTGTTAACAGACTCTCAAGAATCGGTGCAAGCAGATCAACCGGCACTGACATATTCGAGTGCACGTTCTCTTCGCCCGAGACTTCCTGCGACAGCAGCGACCCGACGCCGAGCAACTGGCCCTGTGCGTTGACCAGCGCGGCACCGCTCCATTCGGGATGCGCCGGCGCGGTAAACAGCGCTTCGTCGAGCAGGTATTCCCAATAACCCGCGAACTCGCGTTTGTCGGTCAGTTTGGTCATCAATGAGTGTCTGATGCCGCCCTTGCTCATCATCAGTACCCGATCGCCAACCTTGGCCGTCGCCGCAGTTCCGACCGAAATCGGTGGCGCATTCAAGGTGCCCAACGCACGAACCAGTCCAAAACCGGTGATCTGGTCATAGGCCAGCGGATAACCTTGCACGACCTGACCCTGATTAGTGGTGATCCAGACGCTCTGTGCTTCGGTAATCAAATAGCCGATGGTCAACACCACGTTATCGCGAATCACGACGGCGCTTCCGCCCCGGTCGGTACCGAGAATCGGCGCGGTAAACGCGTCCGCGGGAATCTCGGCGCGAATCGACACCATGGCATTCAGGGTGCGCTCAAGCTCGAAGTCAAGATCGGCCTGCTTGGGCTGCACTTCATCGGGGAAAGACCATTCGCGGTTTTCAGACATGATCGGGTCTTGAATTCACTTTCTGTTATTGGGTTAGTACGATTTCATCGGTAATTTCATACGCACCATCCAGCCATTGCACAATCTCGCGCGCCGCTGCGTGATCAAAGCTAGTGTAGCGATCGCGCAGCGTCTGGTGCAAGGCTGCGAGCCGGTCCAGACCGGTGTCTTGCAACAAAATCAAATCCGCTTGCACCAGTCGATCCAGGCCGTCGCCCAACACCAAACGACAGGCATTAGTCAGAGCAAGTCCGTAAGCATACGCCTGGTCGCCGATTCGGTAGCGTTCGGCCAGCGTGATGGCCGGGATGCAGCCCAGCGTCGGCTGCAAGGCCGGGTTAATCGCATGGGCCCGCAGAAGTGCCGCGTTGCTCGCCGGTCCAGAAAATGCCGATTGCCGGATCGAGCCAGCGGCCCAATTGCAGCAAATAGTCGGCCGGCCGCGCGCCAAAAACCCGATCGAGTACCGGATCAACACTGTAATAACTTGGGCAAACATAGATCCGACCCGCGCCGGTTCGGCGCTTGGTTCTCGGCCATAAGGTCGTTCACGCGTTAGTGTGGTGTTTCACGTTAGTGTGATGTTTTAAGCTACGGCCGAGTCGCCTGATACTCGGAAAAAATTCCCAATTCAACGTGTCTGCGAACTTCCGAGAATCCGGCGCTGCGCAACGCCTGCATGACCTCCTCGGGCGCGACGCACGCCTCAATCGTGTCCCAGTAATAACGCCAGATTCGCGCCGTCTCGGCGTCGCGCGACCAGACGCGGGCAATTGTCGGCACAATGTTCTTCAGGTAAATTTTCAGCAGTCGCCCTGACCAATTTCCCTCGGCCCGGGTAATTTCGAGCAGGCAGATTTTCGCGCCGGGTCGAGTCACCCGGAAAAACTCGCTGAACGCGGCATCGAGCGACGACAGATGGCGCAACGCAAAACCCATACTTAAAAAATCGCAGGACTGGTCGGGCAATGGAATCGCCTCGCCCTTGCCTTGCAAGAGCTTCACGCCCGCCAGCACTTTGGCATGCGACATCATTCCGGCACTCGGATCAACACCGGTAATCAGCGCGGCGTCGCCCACGATCTGTGCCGCTTCACGGGCCACCAGGCCGGTGCCAATGCCAACATCGACCACTGACATGCCGGGCTTCAAGCCGGCGCGCAGCAAGGCTTGCCGGCGATACCAGGGCCCGCTGCCAAAGCCGATCAGTTTTTCGATGCGATCATAGTTCGCCGAGGTCTTGTCGAAGATGTCATCAAGAAACTCGCGGCGCGCGCCTTCATTGGCGTAATACTGATCAAGCACTCGGTGCGGCACCAGTGCATCGGGACCTGCTGCGGTACTCGCAGCGCTGCCGGTTAGGCTGCCGGTTAGGCTGCCTGTTGCGCTGCCTCGCGTTGAGGTCGGGCCAGTACTGGTAGGTTCAGAGATCATGACGGGCTGGTTCTCGGCTGGCACATATTCGGTAGCC
>JANORY010000103.1:0-2010 GCA_031415535.1 Burkholderiales bacterium
GATCAGCAAGACCACTGGTTTGTCGGCCGTGAAGGCCTGCCACAGTACACCCTGAATGATGTAGTTGTGAATGTCCTTAACCTTCTCCTCGCCTAACTGCGAGTCGCGCAGCCGCGACACAGCGTCGTACTCGTATAGTCCTTGCTGGGCCTTGGTGGTCGACTTGATGTGCCATTGCATCAGCGGCATGCCAAGACCGTTGGCGACTTCTTCGGCCAACATAGTTTTGCCGGTGCCCGGCTCACCTTTGATGAGCAGCGGCCGCTCCAGCGTAACGGCGGCGTTTACCGCTAACCTGAGGTCGTCGGTCGCGACGTAGCTCGAAGTGCCTTGGAATCTCTTCATGTTTGGGTGAATAGCGTTATCTAAAAAGCCTTCGAGTATAAGGGATGATGCGGCGTTCCGAGCGAATGACGGCGGCGCGACTGGACTCTGCTTGAGCGGCTCCGTTAGAATCTGAGGAAAATCCAAGGAAACAAGCACTTCCGACGGCTTCGGCGTGCAACTTTTAACAGCAGATTTGCCTGCGAATTAAGCTGAAGACGGACCGGTCGGAACGTAATTAACAGAATTTTGAAATAGATGATGAAAAAAGATCGATTTTGCAGCCTGGCATCGTTGGCCTTGAGCGCCTTTCTCGTCGTACCCGAAGTGGCGTTGGCACAAGGCGATGCAGCCAAGGCCAACATCAGTATGTGTGTCGGTTGTCATGACATCCCCGGCTATAAAGCGTCCTTTCCGACCGTTTATTCGGTTCCGAAACTGTATGGTCAAACTGCCAAGTATCTCGAAAATGCGCTGATTGCCTACCGCAAGGGCGATCGCGGCCATCCCACCATGCGCAGCATCGCCGGCAGCCTGAGCGATCAGGACATCAGCAATCTGGCGGCTTTCTACGGTACCAAATAATCATGATGAAACACTCGTTTTTGGCGGCTTCGGCGCTGGTTCTGCTGACTTTGACCAGCGCTGCGCAGGCCGCCGATATCGCAGCCGGCCGTGCCAAGGCCGATCAGGTGTGTTCGGCCTGTCACGGCAAGGATGGCAACACGTCAATCGATCCAAGTTATCCGCGCCTGGCCGGACAACATGCCGACTTTCTGTATTACGTGTTGATGGACTACAAGGCCGATCGCCGCAAAAACGCGATCATGGCCGCGCAGGCCAAACAGCTTACCCAGACCGAAATGAAAGATCTGGCTGCCTTCTATGCCTCCATGCCTGGGCAGTTGAGCCACAAGCGTTAGCGGGCAAAGCGCTGCGCGCCTATGATTGCCGACTAGCCTGACCGCCTCTTAATGGGGTGGTTCACTCTGATTTCTCACGGCCGGCACCAGGTCCGGGTCAAACCGTTCTTCACGTTCATGAATCCACAGATAGAGCGTTGGCAGCACCAGCAAGGTCAGCAGGGTGGCTGTGATCAGGCCACCAATAATGACGATGGCCAACGGTTTCTGTGTCTCCGAGCCGATCGCTGTGGACAGCGCCATTGGCAACATGCCCAGTGATGCCAGCAGTGCGGTCATCAGCACGGTACGCAGGCGATCGATCGAGCCTTTGAAGACGGCATCATGCAGGCTCTCGCCGTTCTCGCGCAGGTGGCCAAAGTGCGACAGCATGACGACGCCGTTCAGCACCGCCTGTCCGAACAAGGCGATGAATCCGATCGCCGCCGACACCGACAGTGGAATGTTCAGAAGGTACAGGGCGAGGATGCCACCGATCATAGCGAACGGAATGTTCGCCAGGATCAGCAAGGCATTCTTTAGCGAGTTGAAGGCGTTAAAGAGAAACATGAAAATAATCAGAATCGACAGGGGCACAACCCAGGAAAGACGCGCCATTGCACGTTCCTGATTTTCGAACTCGCCCGACCAGGCAATCTCGTAGCCCTGCTCGAGTTTGACCGCTTGTTTGACGACCTTCTGCATGTCTTTGACCACGCTGCCCATGTCGCGGTCCTTGATAAACACGCCGATTGATACCACGCGCCTGCCGGCTTCGCGGGCA
>JANORY010000104.1:0-1058 GCA_031415535.1 Burkholderiales bacterium
ATTCGAGCGATTGTTCGAGGATGACCGTCGGGTCTTCTTCATGAATGGAATGCAGGGCGCGGGCCAGTTTTTCCATGTCGTTTTTCGAGGGCGGATGGACGGCCACGCGGATGCGCGACCCCGGAAATTCAATCTTTTTGATTTGGGTGTCCGAGCCTTTCGGGTTCAAGGTCTGATTGGTGTGGCTGCCTTTGAGCTTGACGGTGCAGCCGATGTCGCCAGCTTTGAGTTCGTCCACCGGCTCGCGGTTTTTGCCTTCGGTAATGTAAATCTGGGCAAATCGCTCCGCCGAATTGTTGCTCGCGTTGACGAGTTCATCGCCTGATTTCAGGGTGCCTGAATAGACTTTAAAATACGAAACGACCCCGACGCGCGGCTCATTCACCGTTTTCCAGATGAAAACGGAGGGCTTGGCATTCGAGTCGCAGGGCTTCGAGCCGCCGCCTTCGAGTTCGGCGGCAGGCCGTTCGGCGGGGTTCGGGCAGATGTCGTGAATGAAACCCATGATGCGGCCCGACCCCATGTTTTTGGCCGCCGAGGCGCAAAAAACAGGGAAAAACTGCTGGTGGGCGAGGCCAATCGAAAGGCCTTTGGCCAATTCTTCTTCGCTGAGATTGCCTTCTTCAAAGAATTTTTCCATCAATCCTTCGTCGTTTTCGGCGGCGGCTTCGACCAGCGCGTCGTGCATGGCCTGGGCTTTGGCCATTTCAGAATCGGGGATGGCCACCTTTTTGGGTTTGCCGCCTTCGGCGGAAAAATCGTACATGACCATCCGCAGCGCATCAATAATGGAGTGAAAACCCGCGCCCTGGTTCAGCGGATACTGAACGGCCAAAACCCTGGAGCCAAATCGGGCCTTCGCCTGGTCGAGCGTCGTTTCAAAATCGGCTTTTTCGTGGTCGAGCTGATTGACGACGAAAAAGGCAGGCATCCTGAATTTTTCGATGTACTCCCAGACGAGTTCGGTGCCGACTTCGACGCCCGATTTTGCATTCAAAAGGAGGATGGCCGTGTCGGCAACTTTCATGGCGCAAATGACTTCGCCGGCGAAATCGTCG
>JANORY010000105.1:0-2613 GCA_031415535.1 Burkholderiales bacterium
TCTGCAGATTAAAGGCCATGCGATCGAGGCCCGTTTGTGTGCGGAAAATTCGGCGAAAAATTTCCTTCCGACACCCGGTACGGTCGAGATCTGGCAGCCCGCAGAAGGAGAGGGATTGCGTTACGACGCCGGCATTGAATCGGGCAGCACGATTGGTGTCGAGTTCGATCCGATGATCGCCAAGGTGATCGCCTACGGTCCAACCCGGCGCGAAGCTGCGGCCCGCCTGGCGCGCGCGCTGGAAATGACCCGCATTCAAGGCATTACGCACAACCGCGACTTCCTGGTGGCCTGCTTGCGAACGCCTGAGTTTCTGGCCGGTGACACCACCACCGACTTTATCGAACGTGTGGTACCCATTCCAAGTCGTGTGCCCGAGCAGTCAGAGATTGATCTGATCGCGGTCGCTGCAGCGCTGTTTGCGCGTTCGCGCAACCGCGCCCTGGCGCGGGTGCAAAACTCCATCATCGGTGGGTTTAGAAACTCGCATATGCCGCCACAAATCATTCGTTATCGATTCGGGACCGAGTTGTTAACGGTCAGCTACCGCAATAACCGGGACGGCAGTTTTGCGGTGCAGTTAAATGATCGGCCGTATCGCGCACGGGTGTTCAATACTAGCGAGTCCGGCATTGATTTCGAATTGGACGGTCGCCGCAATCAGATCGCCATAACGGTGCTGGCCGATCGGCAACTGATCCATGGACCCGGCGGCGATATCGAGCTGCGTGAGTTGCCGCGCTATCCGATGGCCGAGCGCGCCGAGTTCCGAGGTGCCCTGTTGGCACCGATGCCCGGCAAGGTGTTATCGATCGCGGTTCCCGAAGGCGCGCAAGTCGAAGCCGGCCAACTGCTGCTGATCTTGGAAGCCATGAAAATGGAGCATCGAATCACGGCACCGGCCAAGGGTACCGTTAAATCGTTAAAGATTGCCGAAGGCGATCAGGTTGCCAACGGCGCATTGCTGGTGGTTTTCGAAGTGAATCATGCCGAGCACTGAAGCCACGCGTTATGAAGTTCGCCACCATGCGGCCTGGATCACCCTGAACCGGCCGCAAAATCGCAATGCCTTGTCGGCTGTTTTGGTCAATGAAGTCTTCGACCATCTGCACGCGGCCAATGACGACCCCACCGCCCGCTGTATCGTTATTACCGGTAGCGGTGCAGCGTTTTGCGCCGGTGCCGACCTGAAAAATCCGCTTGGAACAGCCCTCGACGGCGGCCGAGCAGTGGCTTATCCGGAGCTGCTCAAGGCTATTTTGGAAAACCCGAAGCCGGTCATTGCAGCGGTCAATGGCGCGGCCTTCGCGGGTGGACTTGGACTGGTCGGTGCAGCGGATATTGTCATTACTGCGAGCGATGTCCTGTTCAGTTTCTCTGAGGTGCGGATCGGCGTGATTCCGGCGGTCATCGCGGTGGTCTGCATGCCCAAACTCGGCCGGCACCACGCGATGAGGTTATTCGTCACCGGCGAACGCTTCACCGGCCAGCGCGCCGTCGAGATCGGCTTTGCGCACCGCGCGGTCGCGCTGGAGTCGCTACACAGCGCGGTGCAGGAAGAGATCGATATGATCGCGCTGGGCGGACCGATTGCTGTGCTCGAGTGCAAGAAGCTCGCACGCCGCGTCCCGCAGCTTTCGATCGACGACGGTTTTGCGGAAATGGCGGTCTGGAGCAAACAGATGTTCGCTACCGTCGAAGCGGCCGAGGGCATGGCCGCCTTTCGCGAGAAGCGCAAGCCGTCCTGGATCAGCGATAACGACGATGACCAACGCCGATAACCAGTGCAGTCGAGCAGACCATACGAACGAGCAGACCAGACCAGACGGCCGAATCAACCAGATCGCAGGACCAGGAGCGCACCGAATGAGCCAACTTGAGTCGTTTCGCAAGGAAGTCAGCGAATGGTTAAGCGCCCATCGCCCGGTGGAGCCGGACTTTTTGCTTCCTGAATCGTTTATGGAAGTCAGCAACGACGCCCAATTCAAGTTTCTGCGCGACTGGCAGCGCCAGGTGTATGAGGCCGGTTACCTCGGGATGGCCTGGCCGCAAGCCTACGGTGGTGGTGGCAAACCTCAGGCCTACCAGGATATCGTCAACGCCGAAATGGCGCGACTCAAGGTGCCGTTCGTCCCTAACACCATCGGTCTGAATTGGGCTGGACCGCTGATTCTGTCGATCGGCTCGGAGCAGGAAAAGCAACGCTACATTCGCGGCATATTAAATGCCGATGACATTTGGTGTCAGGGCTTTTCGGAACCCGATCAAGGCTCGGATCTCGCCAACACGCAAACCCGGGCGCACCGCGACGGCGACCACTATGTCATTAACGGATCGAAGATCTGGACCAGCCTGGGCAGTTATGCCAAGTACATGATCCTGCTGGCGCGAACCAACCCCAAGGAGCCGCGCTACGGTGGTTTGTCGTACTTTCTCGTGCCGATGCAGACGCCGGGTATCGAGACCAAACCGATCCGCAAACTAACCGGTGAGTTCGGCTTCACCCAGACTTTTTTTAACGACGCGCACATACCGGCCGATTGCCTGATTGGCAAGGAAGGCGAAGGCTGGAAAATTGCCATGCTGACCCTGACCTTCGAGCGCGCCGTCACC
>JANORY010000106.1:0-1220 GCA_031415535.1 Burkholderiales bacterium
GAAACGAGCAGAAACTACCCCGGGCTGAACCCCAAAACCGCCAGCGGCAGGTAAAAAAGATTGGACAGAAACATCTGCGTCGCCGATTGCCGAAGGGCCACCGCCAGATTGTATTCCTCGCTCTGATGATGCACGATGTGAACGCCCCAAAACAGGCTCACCTCATGCGTCGAACGATGAAACCAGTAATAGAAAAAATCAACGCCGACGAACAGCAACAGCCAGCTCCAGAAGCTGTCCGAAATGGTCATAACCCGTTGATTTTCATACAGCCACAGATAGCCGCCAAACACAATTGTTTTGAAAAACGGGCCTGCAATCTGTGAAATCATGCCTGTCGAAATGTTGCTGACTGCATCCGGCAGCGAATAAAGCCCCGTTTTCAGGAGCTTGACAACGAGCAGTTCGAGGCCAATCAGCAGGAAAAAAACGGGGATTGCATAAAGCATCAGGTGCATCGGAAACAGCTTTTATCGGATGAAAACGGGGCTGAAATTCCGGAAAAATCCGGCTTTTGAAAATTCTTGTCCAGCCGGAAAACGGAAATACTTTGCCGCGCCAAATGGCCGTTATTGGCCCGATTTTGACGGTCAAATTTCCTTTTAACACCTGCAACCAGCAACTTTTTATGTCCATTGCAAATTACAAAATCCTGCTCGTGGAGGACGACATGAACTTCGGCGACGTCCTCCGTTCTTACCTTGAAATGAACGATTACGATGTAACCCTCGCCACCGACGGCGTTCTCGGCCTCGAAGCCTGGAAAAAAGGCGGCGCGTTCGACCTCTGCGTTTTTGACGTGATGATGCCCCGAAAAGACGGTTTCAGCCTGGCAAAAGACATTCGCGAGCGAAACCAGGAAGTCCCCATCATTTTTCTGACCGCCAAAACCATGAAAGACGATGTGCTCATGGGCTTCAAAGTCGGGGCCGACGATTACATCACGAAGCCCTTTGCCAGCGAAGAACTGCTCGCCCGAATCGGCTCCGTGCTGCGCCGCACCGCCAAACGGAAAGACCCGAAAGATGAAATTCGGGAATATCGTTTCGGCAAATTCAGGTTCGATTATCCACTACGAGACCTCCATTTCACCGGCGAAAACGGCGAAAAACACATCGACAAACTTTCCCCGAAAGAAGCCTCGCTGCTGCGGATGTTCATCCAGCACATCAACGACGTGACCCCGCGCTCCGAATGCCTCAACAAAATCTGGCACGAAG
>JANORY010000107.1:0-12724 GCA_031415535.1 Burkholderiales bacterium
ACCGCAGCATCCTGGCCGGGTTGATCCAGCGCTACACCCGTATGCAAGTGTCCGAGGTCCAAGACGGCATGGTGGTCAAGGTCAACAGCGCCTACATCATTCCGCCCAATCGAGACATGGCGTTTTTGAATGGCGCGCTGCATTTACTGGAGCCGGCGGCACCGCGCGGCCATCGCCTGCCGATCGATTTTCTGTTCAACTCGCTCGCACATGATCAACATGAGCGAGCGATCGGCATTGTGCTCTCGGGCACTGGCAGCGACGGCACCTTGGGGGTACGCGCTATCAAGAGCCACGGCGGCATGGTCATGGCGCAGCGTCTGGCATCTTGTGAATTCGACGGCATGCCGCGCAGCGCGCTGGCGACCGGTTTGGTGGACTATGAGCTGGCACCGGCCGAGATGCCGGCGCAGCTTATGGCCTACATCGCGCGTGCGTTTCGCAAGCCGGCGCTGATCGCCGTTGCTACCGAGCCGCAGACGGAAAGTTCAATCAAGCGCATCTTTATTCTGTTGCGGGCGCAAACCGGTCACGATTTTTCGCAGTACAAGCCGAGCACCATCCACCGCCGCATCGAGCGCCGCATGGCGGTCCAGCAGATCAATTTAATCGAGGACTACGTCAAGTACTTGCAGCGCTCGCCGGTCGAGGTCGACGCCTTGTTTCGTGACTTTCTGATTGGTGTGACCCATTTTTTTCGCGACACCGACGCGTTCAAGGCGCTCGAAGCTCAGGGTATTCCGAGATTGTTTGAAGGCAAGCCGGCCGGTAGCAATATTCGAATCTGGGTGCCGGGCTGCTCGACCGGCGAAGAGGCTTACTCCATTGCCATCCTGCTGCAGGAACGGCTTGAAGCGCTGAAGCTCAATTACAAGTTACAGGTCTTTGCCACTGACCTGGACAGCCGCGCTATTGCGGCGGCACGTACCGGACTTTACCCCGCCAGTGTCGTCGCCGCCGTGTCGCCTGAGCGACTGGCTCGCTTCTTTTTATTGGAGTCGGACAGCAATTGCTATCGCGTACACAAGGTCATCCGGCAATCGCTGATTTTCTCCGAACATGACCTCATCAAAGATCCGCCGTTCTCGAAGCTTGACCTGATCAGTTGCCGCAACCTGCTGATCTATCTGGGCTCGAGCCTGCAAAAGAAGGTCATGGCGCTGTTTCAATACTCGTTGTCGCCGGGCGGAGTCATGTTTCTTGGAACCTCGGAAACGCCCAGTGATTCGATCGAGTACTTTACGGTGCTCGATCGAAAATCGAAGCTGTATCAACGCAGCGCCGACCCGCAGGGCGCCGACCGCGTTGCCCAGGGTCGCGCTGCAACGATACTGTCGGACTCGAGTGGGTCGGACACCGCATTGAGCGGTATGCCAAGGTCGGCTGACCGGGCTATTGCGCCGGCTTCACCGCTGTCGTACCGCGAGCTGTCCGAGCAGGCACTGTTGCAGCAGGTGAAGGCAGTGGGTGCGCTGGTAGACAGCAAGGGCGATATCTTGTACTTGCACGGCCGTACCGGCAGGTTCCTCGAGCCGGCGGCGGGCGAGGCCGGGATCAATAACATCGTGAAGATGGCGCGCGAGGGCCTGAAAGCCGAATTGGCGATCGCCTTGCAGAAAGCGGTCCGCTCCCGGCAGTCGACGCGGATACTTGGCCTGCGCGTCGGAACCAACGGGCATCGGGTGAGCACTAATCTGACGGTCTGCCCGGTTGCAAACGCCCGAACGACACCGGTTGAATTGCTGCTGTACTTTGTGATTCTCGAAGAGGTCGATGAGCCTGAGGTTGCGGCTGCATTGACAGCGACCACTGCCGGCCCTGAACTCGCAAAGGTCGCCGGGTCTGGGGTTAATCGGCAGATTGCAGAACTGACCAAACAGTTGCGTGCCAAGGATGAACATCTGCATGCGATGAACGAGGAACTGGAAACCGCCAACGAAGAGCTCAAGTCGTCGAACGAAGAAATGCAATCCGTCAACGAAGAGCTGCAATCGACCAACGAGGAACTCGAGACTTCGAAAGAAGAATTACAATCCATCAACGAGGAACTCAGCACAGTCAACTCCGAATTGATCGTCAAGGTGGCAGATTTATCGCGCGCCAATAACGACATGAACAATCTGTTGTCGGGCACAGGAATTGCGACGGTTTTCATTGATCACCAACTGCGTATTCTTCGATTCACGCCCTCGGCCACGCCGATCATCAACCTGATCCTGAGTGACGTCGGCCGGCCGGTCAGCCATCTGGCCTCGAACCTGGTGAACTACGACCGCCTGGTGGTTGATGCACAAAATGTTCTGAGAACGCTGCAGCCGAAAGAGCTCAGCGTGCAGACTGTGGAGGGCAAGTGGTACAACATGCGAATACTGCCGTATCGGACGATTGATAACGTGATTGAAGGCGCTGTCATCACGTTTGTCGAGAATACGGAAGTGGTGCGGGTGCGCGAGGCGCTGCTCAAGGCCAATGAGCAGATGCGGCTCGCGGTGGTCGTGCGGGACTCGTTTGACGCGATTACCGTGCAGGACCTGGATGGCCGGATCATTGCCTGGAACCCCGGCGCCGTGAGCCTGTACGGCTGGAGCGAGGCGGAGGCGCTGAAGATGAATGCGCGCGAGCGCATTCCACCGGCGTTGCAAGCAAATGCAATGGCGCAGATGCGACAGCTCAGCACGGCGGCGATCCTCGAACCCGGTTTGACGCAGAGGTTGCACAGGGACGGCAGCACCTTGCAAGTGTCCCTGATCTCGACCGCCTTGATCAATGAATCGGGGCAAAGCTACGCGATTGCGACGACCGAGCGCGCGTCGCGCACGCCGGATGCGTAAGCGCGCGAATCATCCGGCGGCTGCAAGCACTGACATCGGTGCTGAAGGCAAGCTGCGTCAGCAGGCTGAACAGACGCTTCGCGAACGTAGCGCCGTCTTGCCGAACGAGTCAGCGGCTGCACCTGCCGGCCAGCCTACGGAAGAAATGCGTCGAAACGTGCACGAGTTGCAGGTGCACCAAATCGAACTGGAGATGCAGAACGAGGAATTGCGGCGCACTCAGTTGGCGTTGGATACCTCGCGTTCGCGCTATTTTGACCTTTATGACCTGGCGCCGGTCAGCTATTGCACGGTCAGCCATCAGGGTCTGATCCTGGAGGCCAATATGGCCGCTGCAGCGCTGTTCGGAGTACCGCGCGGCGCGTTGGTTGGGCAGCGGTTCAGCCGTTATATCGCCCGGTCGCAGCAAGATACCTATTATTTGTACAGCCAGCGACTGTTGAGTTCCGAAGAACCGCAGGCCTTTGAGTTGCAAATGACGAGGAGCGATGGTGTCTCTTTCTGGGTTCACCTGAATGCGGCGTTCGCGAAGGAAGACGGTGCCACCGCCGTGCAACGACTGGTGCTGAATGACGTGACTAATGCCAAGGTGATGGCGGCGGCCATGCAGAGCAGTGAGGCGCGTTATCGCACCCTGGTCGAATCGTCGCCCGATGCCATTGTCGTGCATCGCAACGGCAAGATTATTTATGCCAATCCGGCGACCGCAGCCATGTTCGGTGCCCATTCGGTGCGCGAATTGATCGGCAAGCCGTTGCTCGACAGGGTTCACCCGGATTTTCATGCCATTGTGAACGCTCGGGTCAACAGTGTTGCCCGCCACAACAGTCTTGCTTCGCCGATGATCGAGGAGGTTTTGCTCAAGCTGGACGGCACGCCTCTTAACGTCGAGGTGCAGAACATTGCCACGGTTTATGACGGTGCCGCAGCGATTCAGGTGACCGTACGCAATATTACCGAGCGCAAAAGCGCTGACCGCGCGCTGCGCGAATCGGAAGAGCGATATCGTAGTTTGTTCAATTCGATTGACGAAGGCTTTTGTGTCATTGAAAAGGTCGCGGGCGATGCCGGCGAGCCGCTGGATTTCCGTTACCTTGAGGTTAATCCCGCCTTTGCCGTGCATTCCGGAATGCTTGACGTGGTCGGCAGAACCATTCGGGAACTGTTGCCGGATGAACCCGAAGATTGGTTTGTGATTTATGACAGTGTCTGTCGCACCGGCAAACCGCTTCGATTCGAACGTGAACTGGCGGCGCGCCAACGAGTGCTTGAGCTGTACGCCTTTCGAGTGAGCCTGGCTGAAAGCTCTAAGGTAGCGGTGATCTTTCGCGATATCACCCGGCGCCGACAGAACGAGACCGAGCGCTTGCGATTGGCCCGAGCGTTGCTGGAAAAAAACCTTGAACTGGAGAACGCCCGATCGGTCTCGGAAAAAGCTAATCTTGCCAAGTCGGCTTTTCTGTCCAGCATGAGCCACGAGTTACGCACGCCCCTGAATGCCATTCTGGGCTTCAGTCAACTGCTGCACTCCGGACGCCCCGCGCCAACAGCGGATCAAATCCAGAAGCTCGAACAGATTCTGAAGGCAGGCTGGTATTTGCTGGAACTCATCAACGAGATTCTGGATTTGACCCTGATTGAGTCTGGTAAATTGTCTTTGTCAAGCGAGCCCGTTTCGCTGCTTGCGGTAATGCACGAATGCGAAGCCATGATCGAGCCACAGGCCCATGGGCGCGGCATTCGAATGAGCTTTCCAGAACGGGGTAAGCCCTATGTTGTCCAAGCCGACCGAATCCGAATCAAACAAATATTTTTAAATCTTCTGTCGAATGCCATCAAGTACAACCGGGTCGGCGGATCGGTCGCGGTTAACTTCGTTGACATTGACTCTTCCCGGGTTCGCATTTGTGTTCAAGACTCCGGCGAAGGCCTGGACGCCCTGCAAATTGCACAATTGTTCGAGCCTTTCAACCGCTTGGGTCGGGAGGCGAATACGGAAGAAGGGACCGGTATTGGATTGGTGATGACCAAGCGGCTGGCGCAACTCATGGGCGGGATCATTGGCGTAGAGAGCACAGTTGGCAGCGGCAGTCTGTTCTGGGTTGAGATGCCGCTGGTGCCGGCAGAGGTGTTATCAGCCGAGGTGTTGCTGCCGGAGCCTAAAACGGCTGCCGAAGTCGAGGTCAGAACGCTGCTGCCTGCTAAGAATGAAATTATCGATGTGCGCGCCTTTCAGACAACAGGCGCGCCCGTCTGTACGGTCATCTACATGGAGGACGACGAGTCGACCTTGGTGCTGGTTGAATATCTGGTGGCACAGCACCCCGGCTTCCGTTTGCTGACTGCGCGTGACGCGATGAGCGGTATTGACATGGTTCGCACCCTGCGGCCCGATGTCATTTTGATGGATGTCAACTTGCCGGGTATCAACGGCTTTGACGCCTTGAGAATTTTGCAGCGCGATCCTTCGATGGCCCGAATCCCGGTTGTGGCGATCAGCGCCAATGCGTTTCCGGACGATATCAAGCGCGGCTTGGCCGCCGGCTTCTTTCGATATGTCACCAAGCCGTTCAAGGTGGAGGAACTCATGCACACGCTGTATGTCGCTGGCCAGTTTTCTCTGACAGCTTCTGCGCGCGCCAGGCAAGTCTCGTGACAAAATTTCCAATCGTTTGTGTGGGTGGTTCGGCTGGTGGTCTGGATGCCTACATTCGGTTGTTGCAAAATTTGCCTTCGGATATGGGCGTCGCGGTGGTCATTGTGAATCACATCACGATGGTGCCTACACAGTTGCATGAGGTGCTGCCACGCTTCACCAGCATGCCGGTCGAGCTGATAAACGAAAATTTGCTTATCAAACCCGATCATGTTTTTATCATCCCGGCCAATCGGGATTTGCATGTCGAACACGGCGTGTTTCGGTTGAAACCCATCTCAAAACCGCGCGGCTGGTCCGATGTCATCACCGTCTTTTTGCGCTCGTTAACGCAAGGCTGGGACGGCAAACTGATTGCCGTCATTGTCTCCGGCTACGACGGTGACGGCGCGGCTGCATTGTGCGGCATCAAGGATGTGGGCGGCATCACCATTGCCCAGAAGCCGAGCACGGCGATTCAACCCGAGATGCCCGAAAGTGCCATTGCGAGTGACTGTATCGATCTGATTTTGTCGCCGGAAGAGATCGCAAAAGAGATCGTTAGAATTGCCCGAGCCGAAACCTGACATTTAAAGGCTGTGGACATTCTTATTATTTTTGTATTGATCCTCGTCAATGGAATTTTCGCGATGTCGGAAATTGCCATCGTGACCGCCAAGCGCATCAGACTGCAGCGATTATCCGAGAATGGCAGCGCCGGCGCGAGAGCCGCGATTGAACTTGCCAACAACCCAAGCGTCTTCTTTTCGACTATTCAGGTCGGTATTACCTTGATCGGAATTTTTAATGGTGCCTTTGGTGAGGCGTCGCTGGTGGCGAGCCTTAGTCCACAGATCGCCGAAATTCCTCATGTTGGCGTATATGCGCGGGAACTCTCGCTGGCTGCGGTCGTCGTGGCGATCACATTCTCGTCATTGATCCTGGGAGAGTTGGTTCCGAAGCGGATTGCGATGCAATATCCGGAGGCCGTTGCCTCGTTCATCGCGGTGCCGATGCAGTGGTTGTCGCGCTTGATGGCACCCTTTGTCCGAATCCTGACCATGACTTCCGACTTGGCGCTGAAACTGCTCGGCCTGAATCACCAGAAAGATGATTCGGTCACCGAAGAAGAGGTGACCGGTCTGCTCAAGGAAGGCGCTGACGCCGGGCTGTTCGAGAAGACCGAACACGCCATCGTTTCTCGTGCGCTGCGCTTGGACGATCAACGGGTTGCGGCACTGATGACGCCTCGGACCGATGTGCATTTCATCGACCTCGAAGATTCTCTCGATGCCACCTTGCTCAAAATTACCGAAAGCTCCTACAACCGCTTTCCGGTTTGTCGCGGAGGCCTGACCGACGTCATTGGCGTGGTGCGGGTACGCAACTTGTTTGAGCAAAAAATTCGGGGCGAAGAAATCAATATCGGCGCGGTCATGAAGCCGGCGCTATTTGTTCCTGAGACGATCAGCGCCATGCAACTGCTGGAGACCTTGAAGAAAAACCGTGCCGAGCTGGCATTGGTCATCGACGAGTACGGTGAAATCGAAGGTATCGTCACCTTGAGTGACGTCCTGGGTGCGCTGGTCGGCGAGGTGTCAGTGATCGATCAGCATCATGAAGCAGACGCGGTCCGCCGCGACGACGGAAGCTGGCTGATCGACGCCGGCATTTCCTTCGATCGCTTCCGTGAAGTGCTCGACACTCATGCCTCTTTCCCCGAGGAACGCTCGGGCGCTTATCACACCGTGGCCGGATTCGTATTGACTCATCTGAGCCATATTCCGCAGATTGCGGAGCATTTTGAGTGGCAAGGATTTCGATTCGAGGTGGTCGATATGGATCGTAACCGGATTGACCGCCTGCTGATCACACGGCTCGCCCCGGTCAGTTCCGAGAGGGCCGAAGGGCGTCAGGAAACTTGGTTGTGATTAGAGGCGTTGATGCAGTGAGCGTGACCGAGTTCTCGCGTGGCTTGTCGGAATTTCTCAATCAAGTTCAGTACCAAGGCAGGGTGCTGGATATTGAACGGGGCAAGAAAATTATTGCGCGCGTTTCACCTGCAGAGCCTGCGGACGGCTTTCCGATCACTCAACTGGATGAATTTCTCAGTCGGGGACCGCAGTTAAGCCATGTCGAACGTCAGGCGATGGCAAAAGACTTGAAAGCAGTGCGGGGCAAGCACTTGAACCGGCAGGACCCGTGGGCCTCTTGATTGAACTTTTGTACTTTGAGGAATCTCGGCATGAATGTTTTTACGGCGCTCGTTTTGATCGCCGGTCTCGCCGGCACTGCTATCACAAGCGCTCCAAGTTTCGCGCAATCTACGGCAACCCCGTATCTGGTTTCGTCGACTCCGATGACGCTTGCACCGCCCGGTGCCACTGCGTACCGAATCAAATATCGTTCCTTGAGCGGCAAGGGTCAGGCCATCGAGGTCACAGGTGTTGTCATTATTCCGTTGACGCCCGCGCCTGCGCAAGGCCGCCCGATGGTGGCCTGGGCTCACGGCACCTTTGGTGTTGCCGAAGGCTGCGCGCCGTCGATGAATCCGTCGATGTTCGCAACAGTAGCGGGTCTTACGAAGATGATTGCATTGGGTTATGCGGTCGTCGCGACTGATTACGCCGGATTAGGCACCCCGGGTCCGCACCCCTACCTGATTGGCGTAGACAGCGCTCATGCGGTGTTGGATTCCGTCAAAGCCGCGCGCGAGTTGCCGCAAAGTGCGCTGGGTCGCCAGTATGTCGTGTGGGGCGAATCACAAGGCGGACATGCGGCACGCCAGTTGGTCGACCCTCTACGACATTGCGCTGTCGACGATTCTGAATCCGGTCGGACAGGACATGGTCACTCGACTGGCGCGCAATTGTGTGTCTACCGAACCGGTGGCATTGCGCACCAAAATCGGCTTGTTGCGCTTGACACGTTCAATGGCGAACGTCGATATCAGTCAGTCAAAGCCGTGGGCTGAATTGCTACGCTCGAACTCCGTTTCAGCGGTTGGTTTTGAGGTACCGATTTTGATCGCACAAGGCTCGGCCGATCCGATTGTTGCGCCGGCCGTCACCGAGTACTTGAAACGCGCAGCGTCGGTCAAAGAATACTGGCTTCCTCGGTTGCCAGTCCCATTTCGTTGCGCGGCGTCACGGTCGGATTATCAAGCGAGCCGGTCAACTCGAATACCGTCCACAGCGTGCCTCGCTGGTTCGGCACGTAAAAGGTCCTCGGGCTAAGTTCGCCCATCAAATAAAGCTCGACTTTGGCTTGCGAGCTTCCAAGCGCAGTGCTGGTCGCGGAGTTGCGATTGGTGTAGTCATGCACCGAAAATCGATAGACGCCCGAATTCATTTGTTTGATGGTGATGGTCTCCGGCCCCAATGAGTTTCGTTGGTCGGTGTCGAGTTTGGAAAACGGATTGGCGGTTTCAGAGCCGCGCTGGGCGGTCAGGTAATAAACATGGAAACGATTGGCGTCGGTGGCATTCGGGCCGGTCAGATGGGCGTCGAGGTCGCTCGGCGTTTGGCCCCAGGTCAAAACGATACGAATCCCGGAGTCGTTACCGCCGACCGGCGAGCAGAACAGGTTCTGCGTGGTGCTTTGATTGCTATCCAATGAAATCGTGGTTCGAGAACAGTCCTTAAAGGCATTGGGTACAGCCAAAACCGTGTAGACGCCGGACTCCAGGCCCGCGAAGCTGTAGCCGCCACTTGAGTCGGTGGTCCGTTCGGCGACGCTCGGACCTTCTGCACCGCCGCCTTGCCCGCGCCGCAGAATGACGAGTGTGTTCGCGATTCCCTGATTGTTTCGCGCGTTGCGCACGGCGCCGGTGATTGAACTGGCCAGCCCGGTCGCAACCGTGCTGCCGTTTGTGCGTCCGAACCTCATGCCGCGTCAAAGCGCAATGGTTTGCTGGCGCACCGTTCATGCCTATTTCTATCCGTGAACGCTACAAATTGTGTGACGGATTGTCAAGCTCTATCTTTTAGCGCTATCTTTTATCACGTGCGCTACGGATTGGTGACCGACGGATTTTGAAATCTCACGGACGCTCCGCGCATTAAGCGATGGCACGATCAACGATTGACTGCGCTTCCTTCAAAATGAGCTGCAGGTGCTCGGCACCGGCAAAGCTCTCAGCATAGATCTTGTAAATATCCTCAGTACCGGAGGGTCTGGCCGCAAACCAGCCGCTTTTTGCAATGACCTTGATGCCGCCAATGGCCGCGTCGTTACCGGGTGCTTTACTCAACACTCGCTCGATCTTTTCGCCCGCCAGCTCGTCAGCGGTAATTTTCTCGGGCGCAAGTGCCGCCAGTTGCTTCTTTTGCTGAGCGGAGGCGGGTGCCTCGACGCGATCGGCCTGACAACTGCCGAACTCTTCTTCAAGGCGGCTGTAAAGTTGACCGGGGTTTTGACCCTTGCTCGCAGTGATCTCGGCCGAGAGCAGTGCCAGGACGATGCCGTCCTTGTCGGTCGTCCAAACGCTGCCATCGCGGCGCAGGAACGAGGCACCGGCGCTTTCTTCGCCACCGAAGCCGAGTGTACCGTCGAACAGGCCGGGCGCGAACCATTTGAAGCCGACCGGCACTTCATACAGCGCGCGGCCCAGGCGTTTTGCGACCAGATCTATCATTCGAGTACTGACCACCGTTTTGCCAACGGCCGCTTGCGCTGGCCATTGCGGCCGGTTCTGAAACAAATAGTCGATCGCGACCGCAAGATAGTGGTTTGGCGGTAGCAAGCCGGACTTCGCGGTGACAATGCCGTGCCGATCATGATCCGGATCACAGGCAAAGGCGATATCGAATCGGTCCTTGATGTCGATCAGGCGCTGCATCGCATACGGCGACGACGGATCCATGCGGATTTGCCCGTCCCAGTCCAGGGTCATGAAGCGAAAGGTCGCATCGACCGCATCACTGACCACGGTCAGGTCAAGCCGGTGTTGTTCCGCAATGCGCGGCCAGTAACGAACACCGGCGCCACCCAAGGGGTCGACGCCGAGGCGCAGATTCGCACCGCGAATGGTCTCGAAGTCGATGACCTTGGTCAGATCGGTTACATAGCTGCCGATGTAGTCATGAACGTGAGTGGTAGCGGCGCGGACGGCCTTGGCATAGGTGGTGCGCTTGACGCCCTGCAATGACTTTTCGAGCAGCTCGTTAGCCCGGGTTTCAATCCAGCGCGTAATTTCGGTCGCGGCGGGTCCGCCGTTCGGCGGGTTGTATTTGAAGCCACCGCTGTCGGGCGGATTGTGGGACGGGGTCACGACAATACCGTCGGCAAGCCCACGGGTACGGCCGCGGTTGTAAACCAGGATGGCGTGTGAGACGGCGGGAGTCGGTGTGTATTCGTCGTTTACCGCCAACATGGTTTCGACGCCGTTGGCGGCCAGCACTTCGAGGGCGCTGACACAGGCCGGTTGCGAGAGTGCGTGAGTGTCCAGCCCCAAAAAAAGCGGCCCGTTGATGCCTTGCTTGACCCGGTACTGACAGATTGCCTGCGTGATGGCGAGCACATGGGCTTCATTAAAAGATACCGTGAATGAGGAACCGCGATGGCCAGAGGTGCCAAAGGCGACGCGCTGTGCGGCGTCGCTCGGGTCAGGTACTTCCGAGTAATAGGCCGTGACCAGCTTGGCGATGTCGACCAACGATGACGCAGGCGCGAGCGTACCGGCGGCGGCGCTGATACCTGGCGCAGACAAACTTTCGTTGTGACCGCTTTCGAGAGTTTTGTTCATGAGTTGCTTAGTGTTGGTTTGGGCAGCAAGAAGATCGTTGTAATGATAATCGAGCAGACGCTACCCGCCTTCAAGCGTCGGCTGGTGCCAGCCGCCATCGGCGGCAATCAGCGCGTCGGATGCAAGCGGACCCCAACTGTTTGCGTCATAGCGCAGCGCCGTGTCGTGATCTTGCAGCACCGGATCGACCACGGCCCAGGCGGCCTCGACGGCGTCCTGGCTGGTGAAGAGGGCACTTTCACCGGCCATGGCGTCGCCCAGCAAACGCTCGTAAGGCGTCTGCTCGCTGGGCGTGTCCTCGCACAAGTAGAGCTCACGCTGCTCGCCGACAAACCCCTTGCCGGGCCGCTTGATGCGCGCGGCGATCGCTACCGCCGACATGGGTTGCAGTTTGAAACGAATGTAATTGGCGCGACCATCGGTGGGGTGCGAATCATCGAATAATGCCTGCGGCGGTGGCTTGAGTTGCACCAGTATTTCGGCGGCTGTGGTCGGCAGCATCTTGCCGGAGCGCAGGTACCAAGGAACGCCCGCCCATCGCCAGGAGTCGATCTCCAGGCGAACCGCGCAAAAGGTTTCGACATCGGAGTCCGCGGCAACACCCTTTTCTTTGCGGTAACCTTCATATTGACCGCGCACCAGGCAGTTGGCGGTCAATGGCTTCATGGCGTGAAAGACGCTGGCCTTTTCGCTTTGCACCGCGGCGAAGCCCTGATAGGCCGGCGGCTCCATCGCCAACAAGGCGACGATCTGAAACAAATGGTTTTGGATGACGTCGCGCAGGCAGCCAGCGCTTTCGTAAAAACTGCCGCGCTGGCCGATGCCGAAGTCTTCTGCCAGAGTGACTTGAACACTGGCAACATGGTTGCGATTCCAGATCGGCTCGAGAAAGGAATTGGCGAATCGGAAGTACAGAATGTTCATGATCGCGTCCTTGCCCAAGTAGTGGTCGATGCGGAAGAACGACGACTCGGCGAACACCGATTGCGCCACCGCGCCAAGCTCGATGGCCGAGGCGAGATCGCGGCCAAACGGTTTCTCGACAATCACGCGAGCCTCTTTTGCCAGGCCTGCCGCGCCGAGGTTTCGGATGACGACTTCAAACAACGCTGGCGGAATTGCCAGGTAATGCGCCGGTCTTTGCGCGTTGCCGAGTGCGTGCTTCAAGGCTACGAAAGTTGCCACTTGCTGATAATCGCCGCTGACGTAACTCAGTAGTGAAAGCAGACGTTCAAAGGCCGGAACGTCATCAATCTGGTCGCGAAGTTCGATGCTGGCGCGAACGCGCTGCGCAACTTCCTCGACGCTCAGCTTCGACGAGGCAACCCCAATGACGGGCACCGTCAGGCTGCCTTTCTTGACCATCCGATAAAGCGACGGAAAGATCTGTTTGGCCGCCAGGTCGCCGGTGAAGCCGAAGATAACCAGCGCGTCCGAAGACGGAGGATGTTCGGCATTCTTCAGATCCTTGTTGCCTTGTAGATTCATGGCTTGCGTCCGCGTGGTGGATAC
>JANORY010000108.1:0-10474 GCA_031415535.1 Burkholderiales bacterium
GGCGAAGGCCTCGGCCAATGCGTCCTCGGCACCCGCGAGATCGCGGGTGCGCGCCGCCAGAAATGCAATCAACTTGCCGTAGCTTTGGCGGGCAACCGTTTCGGCCGCCCGTTCGACATCACCCAAGCTACATCGCCCAAATCGGTCTGACCTCAATCACGCCGTGGCTCGCACCGGGACAGCGGGCAGCCCAGGAGAGGGCTGAATCCAGATCTGGCACATCGATCAGATAATAGCCGCCGCATTGCTCGCGGCTTTCGGCGTACGGGCCGTTAAGGACGTTGGTCTTGCCGCCGGCGATGCGTACCGTGGTGGCCGTTGAACTCGGGTGCAGACGCTCGCCACCCGACATAACGCCAGCCTTGACCAAGGCCTCCGAGTACGCCTTGTAGGCGGCCATGATCTGCTGCATGTCGCCGTCGGAAGTCTTGGCCTCGCCGGCTTCATCGCCGTAAATCATTAGCATGTACTTCATCTTTCGCTCCTTGACTCAAGTTAAAACGGGCAAAACGCGCCGTCATGACAATGTCGTTTGAGCCAGTCTGATTTCGACAGCCGTCAAGCGTGATGAGTCAGCCAGTCATCGATGAGTCAGCTATTCATCCGTCGGCTATTCAACAATGTGAGACCTATCGCAACGACGAGTCAATCGCACCTAACGATTAGTCAACAAATTTGGCCAGCCGTTTTTCGAGTCCCGCCTTGACCGCCTCGACCTGGTTCGGTGTGCCCATGACCAACACCTGCTCGTCGGACTCGGCTTGCAGTATTTCTGCTGGAGTGCCGGTTTCGGCCAGCTTCAAGAGTCGCTTGTTGGCACGAATCGCCTGCGGGTTGCGCTGGGCGATTTCACGCGCCATGACTAAGGCTTCGGCGTACGGATCTTCGCAAACCCGGGTGGCAAAACCCATCGCAACCGCCTCGGTACCGCTGAACATGCGCCCGGTGTAGGTGACTTCGCGAATCACGTCGGCGCGCGCCAGATTGCGCATCAACAACACACCGGCCATGTCCGGCACCAGGCCCCATTTGATCTCCAGCACCGCCATTTTGACGTCGGCCGTGACCAGTCGAATATCAGCACCGAGCGCCACTTGAAAGCCACCGCCCAAGGCCACGCCGTGCACCGCCGCGATCACCGGCACCGGAATATGTTGCCAGACCATGACCGCATGTTGTGGGCGGTTCGACAGGCCGTGCGAGCGCGGCTTTAAGCGCATGTCGTTGCTCAACTGCTTGCCGCCCTCCGGATTGGCCATGCCTTGAAACCGGCCCATATCCAGGCCGGCGCAAAACGCCCGTCCCTCCCCGGACAAGACGACCGCGCGCAAGGCCGGCTCGGTACACAGGCGCTCACCCGTCTCGATCAAAGCATTGAACATGGCTTCATCCAGCGCATTCATCTTATCGGGGCGCGACAGTCGGACGTCGGCGACACCGTCGGTAATCGTGCAACGAATTCGGTCACTCATGGGGGCTCCATTTCTTCATCTGCAAATCGGATTATGGTCCAGCGGCAAGTCTACTGGAGTGGGCGCTCGTATAATTTAGCTTCTGCCCTTGGCTTTCTCATTTAAGAGTAACGATATGCGCCCAGCGATTTTGAAAAAACTTTCCGGCCTGACTGCGATTCTGGTGGCGATTTTGGCGGCGATCACGACCTTGGGTGCCAGCCCGGTTTACGCACAAGCGTTCCCGAACAAGCCGCTGCGCTTCGTGGTGCCGTTTCCGGCCGGCAGCGCTACCGATAATGCCGCGCGCATTGTTGCGCAGGCAATGAGCGAGGAACTCAAGCAGCCGATCGCGGTCGACAACAAACCCGGTGCCAACGGCATTCTCGGTGCCGAGGCGGTTAAACAGGCGGTCGGTGACCCTTATACACTTCTGGTGACCACCAACACCACCCAAGCGGCCAACCTGAGTCTCTACAAGAAGCTCAGCTACGACCCGGTCAAGGATTTCACGCCGATCGCGAAAATCGGCATTACCGGGTTCATGTTGATGGTTCAGCCCAGCTTTCCGGCCAACAACCTGAAGGAGTTCATTGCCTACGCCAAGGCCAATCCGGGCAAGCTCAGTTATGGCCATGGCTCGTCTGGCTCACTGGTTGCCGGTGCCTTGCTGACGCAGATGGCGGGCATTCAGGCGCAGGGCGTGGCGTACAAGGGAATTCCGCCGGCACTGACCGATCTGATTGGCGGCACCTTGCAGTTCGCCTTTGCCGACATTGGCAATGCAGTGGCGCAAACCAAGGGCGGCAAGCTGAAGGGACTGGCGGTAACACCCACCAAGCGGGCGGGGCGAGCGCCGGATGTCCCGACCATTGCTGAAGCCGGTGTGCCTGGTTACGATGTAGTCGCCTGGTTTGGATTAATGGCGCCGGCTAACATTCCGAAGGATGCTCAGCAGAGCCTCACCAAGGCAACGCTGGCGGTCATGAGTAAACCGGAAGTTCTGGAAAAGTTGGCTGCGGCCGGAATCGATGCGGAACCGCAGGACAGCGAGACCTTGGCGCGCACCATCGACGCCGAAATCAAGCGCTGGGCCAAGTGGGTCAAGGATGCCAACATTACGCCGGAGTAGGTCCCACTGCACAGGAATTCCTGGGCCGGTATCGCCAAGCGTGTATTCAATCAACGATAAATAGCTTGGCACCGCCGGCAGTGTAGGAGCGATGTGGCTCAGCGCCGTCCGCCACCTGATAACTCATGCCCCCACTCAGTTTGAATACTCGCCCGTCCTCGAGTTCGGTATTCAGTTCACCTTCCAGACACATGAGGATATGGCCTTTCTGGCACCAATGATCGGCCCGGTAACCGGCGCTGTATTCAACCATTCGAACGCGGATTGTCCCGAACTGCCGGGTACGCCAGAACGCCTTGCCGCTTTCGCCGAGATGCTCGGTTCGCTCGACGCTGGACCAGTCGGTGGTACCAAAAGGAATGTCGTGCATCTTCATGGTGATTGCCGTTGCCTGAAGGGTTCATGATAGCCTACCTCAAACAGCACTCGTGCTCGTTCAGCCCACTTTGGAACACTGGCAAATGCTCTTGTGAAAGCCGTTTTGTGAAACCCGTTTCAAACCTCAAAGGCAGCACCGATTCGGCGGGCAGTGCGCCGCGCCGACTGATCGTTGGTATCTCGGGTGCCTCTGGCGCGATCTACGGTGTACGGCTGCTGCAATTGCTTCGTGAAGCAGATATTGAAACGCACCTGGTGATTTCGAAATCGGCCGAAGTAACCATTGCCCATGAGCTTGACCTTGGACTGCGCGAGATCAAGGCGCTGGCCACCCATGCTTATGCCAGCCATGATATTGCGGCGGCGATTTCCTCCGGTTCGTTTCGAACCTTAGGTATGGTGGTTGCGCCCTGTTCGGTGCGCAGCATGTCCGAAATCGCCACCGGTGTGACGACCGGTTTGCTGACCCGCGCGGCCGACGTGGTACTGAAGGAGCGGCGCCGATTGGTGCTGATGGTTCGCGAGACGCCGCTGCACCTGGGGCATCTACGCACGCTCACACAGTTAGCCGAAATGGGCGCCATCGTTGCGCCACCGATCCCGGCCTTTTACTCGCGGCCGGCGACGTTGGAGGCGCTGATTGATCATTCGGTGGGCCGGGTACTCGATCTCTTCGAGCTCGATGCCGGGGTGGTCAAGCGCTGGGGCGAGGCTGGCTCCGGCACGAACCAATAACTCGATGAATGCCGCAGCCCGGGAATCGCCAAGCCGCAACCTGAGTTGCCCAATCTGCGGCCAGTTCAATGGCTGTGTTCCTGCCCTTTCAGGCACGTTTTCAGAATCTTGCTGGTGTCAGTCGGTGGCGTTCGATGTGAACCTGCTTTGCCTTGTTCCGGAGACGGTAAAGGGCGTATCTTGCATATGTAGTAAATGTGCGCGGCAGTCGAAACCATGACGATATCAAGCCACAGAATGGCGTCGTCGAATTTATTTCGATTTTCGCGCATCCAAAACGACGTTCAGGCAGTAGTAGAGGTTGTGACACCAAGAAGTTGCAACACCAGGAAGTTGCAACACTACTTTGCCAACTTTAATCAGCCGGAGCGTCGCATGAACCTGCCAGTCCGTAGTACCTCGTTTGTTGTTCGCGCCCTTGGTGCCTGTATCGTCGCGCCGGTTTTATTCGGTGCCTGCAGTTCCATGGGCGGCGGCGCGCCGATGACCGCCGCATTCTCGCAACAGAGCCTGCCTGCCAGCGTGCAGGTTCCGGCCGGCAACAAGGTTGCCCTGGAAACAGTAGGAATCGGCGAGATCACCTACGAATGTCGCGACAAGGCAAACGCTGCCGGCCAAACCGAGTGGGTGTTTGTCGGCCCGAATGCGGTTCTGAATGATCGCAGCGGTAAAAAAATCGGTGCTTACTATGGTCCGCCGGCCACCTGGGAGTCGATGGATGGCTCCAAACTGACCGGGACTCAGGTTGCTGTTGCGCCGTCCAGTGCGGGCAACTTGCCGTTGCAACTGGTCAAGGCCAATCCGGCGGTGGGTAGTGGTGCGATGTCCGGTGTCACCTTCATTCAGCGCGTGGCGCTGGTTGGTGGCGTAGCGCCTGCGGCCGTGTGTAGTCCAGCAACCAAGGGCCAAAAATCAATTGTCAAATATCAGGCCGACTACGTGTTCTGGAAGGCCTCCTGAGCGAGCGTTAGTGCGTCGCTTAAGGGGTCAGGTACTAAAAATTATGTAGCCTGATCCTGGATTCCTGAACCTGCCCCTGCGTACACTGGCGAGAACGCCAAGTAAACCAGGGTTGGGGGAAATAATGAAGGAATTCAAGGGTCGGGTTGCAGTCATTACCGGCGCGGCCAGCGGTATTGGATTGGCGCTGGCAAACCGTTTTTCCAACGCCGGCATGAAGCTGGTGCTGGCCGATATCGAGCAGGGTCCGCTGCAGCTCGTTCGAGATCGACTCGCGACCAGCGGCTGCGAGGTGATTGCCCGAGCGGTTGATGTCGCCTCGGAAGCCGAGGTCAATGCGTTGGCCGATGTCGCCTATCAGCACTTTGGCGCGGTCCATGTCGTGTGCAATAACGCCGGTGTGAGCGCGACGGTGTTATCGAGCCGTGCCTGGGAGGCCAGGCTCGACGATTGGCAATGGACCTGGAATGTCAATTTTATGGGCGTATTGCATGGTGTGCGGGCCTTTGTGCCGCGCATGATCGCCGCCGGCCACGAAGGGCATATCGTCAATACCGCATCGGTCGCGGGACTGTTGACGAGTGGCAACCCTTATCATGTCTCGAAGCACGCGGTCGCCTGTCTGACCGAGGGCCTCTACAAGGACCTCAGACTGGTCGGCTCGAAGTTGTCAGCCTCGGTATTGTGTCCAGGGCTCATTCGTACGGCCATCATGGACGCGGAACGCAATCGCCCGGCGCAATTCGGGCCGCCTACTCAAATATCGACTCAACCCGAACATGCGCAGCGTTGGGTCGATGGATTTCGCAGTGCGCTGGCAGCCGGTTATGAACCTTCACAAGTCGCGGATGCGGTTGCCGATGCGATCGTCGCCGATCGTTATTACGTTATTCCGGCGCAGCCGAACTTAATCGAGCTGATTCGTACGCGCATGCAAGACATTATTGAACAACGCAATCCGACCTTGCCACCGCCGCGTTAGAAGCCCGACAGGCTGATTGATGCGCGCCAGTATCCTGAAACTCGCCTGGCCGGTGCTGATCGGCCAACTGGCCATCATGATGAATGGTTTCATCGACACGGTCATGGCGGGTCGTTTATCGGCGGTCGATCTGGCCGGCATCGGGATCGCCTCCAGCATCTACGTTTCGGCGTACATCGGTCTTATGGGTGTGCTGATTGCGCTGACCCCGGTGGCCGCGCAACACTTTGGCGCGCAGCGTTTTAGCGAAATCGGTGCCGATACCCGGCAGGCGCTGTGGTTGGCGCTGGCCCTGTCGATTGCCGGAACCTGGGTCATTGCGCAGACCGACTGGTGGATTGCTCTGGCCCAGCCGCCGAAGGAAATTGAGCCGGTGGTGCGTGGCTATTTGTATGCGGTCGCGGTCGGCTTGCCGGGCGCTCTGGCGTTTCGCGTGTTCTACGCCATGAACAACGCAATCGCTCGTCCCAAGGCGGTGATGAGTATCAACCTCATCGGGCTGGCGCTCAAAATTCCATTGAATCTTTTGTTCATGTACGGTGCCGGCCCGATTCCGGCAATGGGGGGCGCGGGCTGTGGTGTAGCGACCGCCGTTATCTCCTGGTGTGCCGCGCTGATCGCGTTGTGGTTGTCATTGCGCGACCCCAGTTACGCGCGCTTTCAGTTGTTAGGCTCGTTGCGGCCGGAGTTGCGGCGAATCGTCGAGCTGCTGCGGCTGGGCATTCCGATTGCCATTGGTTATGTTATTGAAGTGACTTCCTTTACTGCCATGTCGATTGCGCTGGCGCGCTCCGGCACGGTGATTTCGGCCAGCCAGCAAATTGCCGGTAATCTGATCAGCCTGGCGTACATGTTTGCGTTATCGATGGCGATTGCGACCAGCACGCTGACCGGCCATGCGCTGGGCGCGGGTGATATCAAGCTGGCCAGGCGAACCGCACTGTACGGCATTCGCCTGACCGTGCTGGTTGGGCTGGTGATTGGGCTGGTCATTGTGTTTGGACGCCATCAAATCGCCACTTTGTATACCTCTGATCCGTTGGTTGCCGCAGCAGCCGTGGGGCTGCTGGTGTGGGCTGGGATTTATCACGTCTTCGATGCCGCTCAGTGCACGCTGTCGTTTACGTTGCGTGCGTACAAAGTAGCGATACTACCGACGGTGGTCTACGCGATCGCCTTGTGGGGCATCGGCGTGGGCCTGGGCTGGTGGTTGGCGTTTGTCGCCAGCGTGCCTGGCTTGGCACCGGCGCAGGCCTTCTGGATGGCCGGCACGCTGGGCGTATTGATCACCGCTGTGGGCCTCGGTTGGGTACAGTGGCGCACCTTTCGGCGCGCGCAGCAAAGTGTTGAGCGTCATACCCCACACGAGCTGCCGAATTGAATTTCGCTAGACCGGCGACGAGCGCAGGCCGTAGATCTTGCCATCGAGCAGCAGATACTCAACCCGCATGATGGCGGATTTCTCGCCCGGTAAGGTGTATCCGATGGCGGCCACCGCAGCACCAGTTGCTGGTCGCGTCACCTTCCAGGCCTCCACCCGCAACAGCGGTGCCAACTCGATCGTCCATGATTTTGCCGGGTTGCTGGGCAACCGGGCCTTGGCAAGAATCGCCGCGCCATCAACTGATTGGCTTTGCGCAGGGGCTTGCCGTTTGGCCAGATCGGTGGGCAAGCTGAGCGCAGGCTTCAGGTCGATATCGAGTTCGGCATGAGGGTTTTGCCAACGCACGGCTCGGATCGTGCCTTCGACATAAAGGGGTCGTTCGATATCGAAGCTCGACCAGCCATGATGAGCGCTTACCTTGCTGTGACCAAACAGGGCGAATGCGGAAATCGGTGCGATGCAGAGCAAGCGGCGCCGTGAAAGTTGATCTGGTTTCAATGGGTATGCTCCTGGTGTGATCCGACAGTGTTTCTAGTGCTTTCGGCACTGTTTCGGGGTGATTTTAAATTTACTTTTGAAGGCACGATTAAAGTAGGAAAGATCGTTGAAACCGCGCCGATACGCAATGGTCGCGATCAAAGCTTCAGTGCTGGCGTGAGCCAGTAGATCCTGGCGGCATAGTTCGAGCCGTTGATCGAGTATCCAGCGCCCAACACTGCAGTGCGCCACCGAAAATGCTGCCTGTATGTAGCGACTCGAAAAGCCGATGGCTTGCGCCAGTGCTTGCACATTGAGTTCGGGATCGTCGAGGTGCTGACGCAGATAGGACACCGCTCGTTGCCTGACGATTCGATAGCGTGTCGTATCTTTGCTGGCTAGTGCCAAGCGCGGCCCGCCAGAAGCGGGATGAAGGCCAGGTTCGGCATGATTAAACGCGCTGGCCGTTAACGCCAGCGCATGCTCAATCGCCAATTCAATTTGGGGAACCGCCAGGTAATCGGCTTCGCGCGCAATGCCCTGAAACGCTTCGACGATCAGTCGGCCGAGCCCCTGTTGGCTATCGATTCGATGCGCCACAACCGCCGCAGAATCAGTCAACAGCGGACCGAGGCGCGCCTTCGGAATCTTGATTGAAAGTTGCTCGAAATGCTCGGAAACCTGCATCCGAAAAGGTGCGGTTGAATCCAGCAATGCGAACGAGTTGGCAATGAGACTGGTCTGACGACCGTACTGCTCGATCAATGCCTGACCTTTGGTTTGGATATTCAGAAAATAAACTGACCGATCGTCTCGCGAAATATCGTGCTCGTCGCGGTGCACCCATTGGCTCTGGCCGCCAACCTGGGCAAACAGCAGATCACTCGCCTCCCAGGTGGTCAGCGAGCAGTTGAAGGTCTTCTTCTGGCTATTCGTGACCACGCGTTCGGGCCGCAGCGGCACAAAACTCTGGCAAATCACTTCGCGCCAGTACTCGAACTGTGCGGGCACGGGCAGCGTTGCGGTCGACCATTGCTTCATTGTTCGCTCTGGTCCAATTCTTGTTCGCTCTAGTCCAAGCATTTGGGCAAGCTCTGAATCACCATGAAATTCATTCTTACAGAAAACACCGGCGGGCGCCATGAGCAGTAAAATTTCTACTCGATTCAACCAATCCTATGGCGTTGAACACCCAATCGCAGCGGCTGGCATGGCATTCGCAGGGATGGTGCCTGGCTTTACCATCGCCGCGTCTGAGGCCGGCATCATGGGCTCGTTCGCAGGGGTCGGTTTGATGCCGCCCGAGGTGTTGGCGGGCATGTTGCAAGGCGTACAGGCCGGCACCCGCAAGCCCTACCACGTCAACTTCATCACAATCTACACCTCGGATGCGCATATTGAGCTGTGCGCCGAGCGCAAAGTTGCGGCCGTCTCGTTTCACTGGGGTTCACCCAAACCGCACTGGATCAGGATACTGCATGCCGCTGGCGTCAAAGTGTGGGAGCAGGTCGGTTCGATCAGCGCGGCCCGGGCTGCGGTTGATGCAGGTGTCGATTGCATCGTCGCCCAAGGCTCGGAGGCCGGCGGCCATAACTATGGTGAGCTGCCGACCTTCGTACTGGTGCCGGCCGTGCGCGATGCGATTGGCGACACCCTGCTGCTCGCTTCAGGGGGCATCAGCGATGGTCGCGGCCTCGCGGCGGCGTTGGCCTTGGGTGCTGACGGGGCCTGGATCGGTACCCGACTGGTGGCGACCACCGAGGCCAATATTCACCAGCAATACAAGGACCGTCTGGTGCAGGCGCAAGGAACCGATACGGTGCGCACACGCATCTTCGGGAAACATCATCCGGAGTTCAATCCGATCCGGGTGTTGCGAAACCGCGTGGTTCGTGAATGGCATGAGCGTGAATCGGAAGTGCCCAGCGATAACTCGCAAGAATTGATTGTCGGCTCCATGGATATGTTCGGGGCCAAGACCGAACTTCGCAAGTTCACCAACCTTGTGCCAACGCCGAGTGCGCAGGGTGATTTCGATGAATTGCCCTTGCTGTCCGGTCAAGGCGTCGGGCTGATTCACTCAATTGCACCGATGCGCGTTGTTATCGACGAAATCGTCGCCGATGCGGCCAAGATTCTGGCCAAAAAGTACACATGCGCGTGAATGAGACCAGCGTCAATCAGCCAATGCGGTTGGCGCTTGAGCGGTCCATCGCACAAGCCGAAATACATGTCGAGTTAAATGCATTGATCGGTTTTGACGCGGCTGCTGCGCGCCAGCGCGCCGCTTTGGCGGTTGCTGCCTCCCCCGCCACCTTTGCCAACAGCCGCTTCGTCGGCGTGCCCTTGGTCGTTAAAGATAATATTGCGGTTGCCGGTATGCCACTCACCGGTGGTTGTCCGGCCTTTGCCGGTTATGTTCCGAGCACGACTGCCAGCGCTGTTCAAAAGTTGCTCGACGGTGGTGCTTATGTACTCTCCAAAGCCAACCTGCATGAACTGGCCTTCGGCATTACCAGCGCCAATCAGGCCTACGGCGCGGTTTTGAATCCCTTTGATCATCAGCATCTGGCGGGCGGCTCGTCTGGGGGTTGTGCAGTTGCGGTTGCCACCGGCATCAGCCCGATTGCACTGGGCAATGACACCGGCGGCTCGATCCGAATTCCAGCGGCGCTGTGTGGTGTTTTTGGTTTTCGGCCGAGCACCGGACGTTATCCGACCGACGGGGTACTGACGCTTTCGCCGACCCGTGATGCGATCGGCACCATGGCGCGGACGCTCGACGAGCTGATCGCGCTCGACCAGGCGCTTGCGGCTGAGGCATCGAATGTCGCGTTTGACGCCAACCCGAAGCGTATTGCCATTCCGGTTCAGCCGTTCTGGTCCGACCTGTCGGCAGAAATGTCGGTCGCCTGTGAAGCTGCGCTGCAATCGCTGCGACGGGCGGGGTTCGAAATGGTCGAGGTCGATGCCAA
>JANORY010000109.1:0-1762 GCA_031415535.1 Burkholderiales bacterium
CGGTGACACCAGTTTGCTCGCCGATTGCCTTGGCGGCCGCAATCAGCGGGCCCTCCGTGCGCGCATTGATCACCAGATTAACGCCCTCCTGGGCCAGCGACAGCGCGCAACCATAACCCAATCCCTTGCTGGCACCACAAACGACGGCCCATTTGCCGCGCACCCCGAGATCCATACTTGCTCCTTGATTTAGGTCGAAATGAATTTACGATGAAATTAAATGATGCTGAGACTGAATGACGTCAGAATTGAATAAATCTGGAACCCATTAGCGTCGCCCACCCAGTATGGAGCCGAGCACGCCCCGCAGGATCTGCCGCCCTAATTGTGAGCCAATGGTTCGGGCAGCGCTTTTGGCCATCGCCTCGACGACCGAGTCCTTGCGCCCGGTGCCGCCGACCAGTACGTCACCAATCGTCTCCTTGACTCGGTCACCGAAGCTTCGGTCCGCCCCGGCCTTTGCAGAAGTGCCTGATCGGGTGGTGGCTGATCCGGTCGTGGCCGTGGCGTCGTTGCCAGTAGGTGCCTTGGGCACCGCGCCCTTGAGTTTTTCGTAGGCGGAATCCCGGTCAATGGTTTTTTCGTAGACACCGGCAACGATCGATGCGGCCATCAATTTTTTGCGCTCGTCATCGCTGATCGGACCGATCCGCGAGGCGGGCGGCATCACAAACGCACGCTCGACCACGTTCGGGCGGCCCTTGTCATCCAGAAACGAGATCAATGCCTCACCGACCGCCATTTCGGTAATCGCCTGTTCGGCGTTGAAAGCCGGGTTGGCACGCATCGTTTCGGCAGCCGCTTGTACGGCCTTTTGATCGCGGGCCGTGAAGGCCCGCAGGGCATGCTGGATACGGTTGCCCAACTGGCCCAGCACACTGTCTGGCACATCGAGCGGATTTTGCGTGACAAAATAAACGCCGACCCCTTTCGAGCGAATCAAGCGAACCACTTGTTCGACCTTGGCCAGCAAGGGCTTGGGGGCTTCGTTGAACAATAAATGGGCTTCGTCGAAGAAAAATACCAGCTTTGGTTGGTCGCGATCGCCGACCTCGGGTAACTGTTCAAACAACTCGGACAATAGCCAGAGCAGAAATGAGCCATACAGGCGCGGCGCATTCAACAGTTTGTCGGCACTCAGAATATTGATGACGCCGCGTCCCTGCCCATCGGTTTGCAGCAGATCATCGAGATTCAGCATCGGTTCGCCAAAGAAGCGGTCACCGCCCTGCTCGGTCAAGGTCAACATGGAACGCTGGATCGCACCGATCGACGCCGCCGAAACATTGCCGTACTCGGTGGTGAAGTCACGGGCGTTCTCACCGATGAACTGCAACATGGCACGCAGATCCTTCGCGTCCAGCAGCAACAGCCCGCGTTCGTCGGCAATTTTGAACACCAGATGCAGCACGCCCTCCTGGGTTTCATTCAGGCCGAGCATCCGCGATAACAACAACGGACCCAGGTCCGAAATGGTCGCCCGCAACGGATGGCCGGAGGCGCCAAAAACATCCCACAAGGTGACCGGAAAACCGGCGAACACCGGCACCGCAACGTTCAGACGTTCAAGCCGCTCCTTGAGCTTGGGCGACAGTGCGCCAGCCTGCGAAAGACCCGCCAGATCGCCTTTGACATCGGCCATGAACACCGGCACGCCAATGCTCGAAAAACGTTCCGCCAGGACCTGCAGCGACACCGTCTTGCCGGTGCCGGTCGCACCGGTGATCAAGCCGTGGCGATTGGCCAATGCCGGCAACAGCGC
>JANORY010000110.1:0-1209 GCA_031415535.1 Burkholderiales bacterium
TACAGGAATCATGTGTGCAATTCTCGCCGTAATCGGCACCGATGTTGACCCCAGGCGGGTGGCCAAATGCTCTGAATTAATGTCGCATCGCGGCCCCGACGAACGCGACATCGTCGTCACCTCGCTCGGCGTACTCGCCCACGAACGGTTGTCCATCATCGATTTGAACACCGGGCGGCAACCCATTCAGGGCAGCCGAAAAACCTGGGTCATTCACAACGGAGAAATTTACAATCACCGGGCTTTGTATGCTGGCGACCTCGCCGGGCTGGAGCGGCGCAGCACGTCCGACAGCGAAAGCATCGTCCATTTATACGAGCGGTTCGGGGCTGATTTTTGCGACCGGCTCGACGGGATGTTCAGTTTTGTCGTCATCGACGAGGAGGCCGGGACGGTCGTCGTGGGCCGCGACCCGATTGGCGTGAAGCCGCTTTATTGGGGCCGCGACGAGCGCGGAAATCAGTGGTTTTCCTCTGAAATGAAAGCTTTGGCTGACTCCTGCCCCGATTTTGAGGCCTTTCCGCCAGGGCATTATTTCACGCCGGAGAGGGGTTTGCAGCGATATTATTTCCCGAAATGGTCGTTTCTGCCTGCCGATGATGCGTTTGCCGACGGCCTCCGCCCGCTGCTCGAATCGGCGGTTCGCAAGCGGCTGATGAGCGATGTGCCGTTCGGCGTGCTGCTCAGCGGCGGACTCGATTCGAGCCTGATTGCGGCGATAACGGCCCGCGAGCTGCGCAAAACCGGCCAAAAAATCCATTCATTTTCCATTGGCCTCAGCCCCGACGCGCCCGATTTGGTGGCTGCCCGGCGGGTCGCCAAATTCATCGGTTCGGTGCATCACGAGGTGTATTTCAGCGTGGAAGCGGGCATTTCGCTGCTCGAAAAATTAGTCTGGCACCTCGAGAGTTACGACATCACGACCATCCGGGCCAGCACGCCGATGTATTTTTTGAGCAAATACATCCGCGAACAGGGCATCAAAATGGTGCTTTCGGGCGAGGGGGCCGACGAAATTCTGGGTGGCTACCTCTATTTTTTCAACGCGCCCGACGACGAATCTTTTCAGCAGGAAACCCGCCGCCGCGTAAATCTGCTGCACACCGCCGACCTCCTCCGCGCCGACGGATACCACCGGGGCGCAATCGTCGACGCCATCACCCGGCTGGAGCACGAAGCCGATCAGGTCACCCACGAAGTGGTCACCCG
>JANORY010000111.1:0-1596 GCA_031415535.1 Burkholderiales bacterium
GATTGATCTGGGCGCGATCGTCACTCAGTTAGAGAACGAACGCGAGTCGATCAAGGGCGTCATCATTACGTCAGGAAAGTCGACATTTTTTGCGGGCGGCGATTTGCGCAAATTGATGGCGGTCGAAGTTTCGCAGGCGCAGCAGTTCTACAACGGCATACAGACGATGAAGGCGAATTTGCGCCGCCTCGAGAAATTAGGTCGGCCGGTGGTCGCCGCCATTAACGGAACAGCGTTGGGTGGCGGGCTTGAGTTGGCCTTGTCCTGCCATCACCGCATCTGTCTTGATGACCCCAAGATACGGATTGGTTTTCCGGAAGTGACGCTGGGCCTGTTACCCGGTGCCGGTGGTGTCACCAAAACCGTTCGTATGATGGGTATTCAGGCCGCCATGCCCTTCATTGGCGAAGGCAAGCAGGTAGCCCCGCGCGAGGCCCAACAGGTCGGCTATATCGATGCGCTGGCACCGGACCGTGATGCCATGCTTGCACAAGCGCGTGCCTGGATTGCTGCCAATCCAAATGCCATTCAACGATGGGATGATCCTAAGTACCGCATTCCGGGTGGTACACCGTCGAGTCCGGCAGTAGCAGGCATGTTGGCAATCGCGCCGGCCATGCTGATCGGTAAAACTCGCGGGAACTACCCTGCTCCAGAAGCAATCATGGCGGCGGCGGTTGAGGGTGCGCAGGTCGACTTCGATACCGCCTTGCGGATCGAGTCCCGTTACATGACCAAGCTTGCGACCGGCCAAGTGGCCAAAAACATGATCAGTACCTTGTTTTTTCAGGTGAATGAGGTCAAGGCGGGCAAGAGCCGCCCGAAGGATATCGCCAAGTCGAAGATCGCCAAAGTCGGTATTCTGGGTGCTGGCATGATGGGTTCCGGCATTGCCTGGGCGTGCGCTGATCGAGGCGTTGCCTGTGTTCTCAAGGACACGAGTATTGAGAAGGCGGAAAACGGCAAGGCTTACACCGGCAAGCTGCTGGCGCGCCGCGTAGAAAAGAATCGTATGTCAGCGGCGGACGCTGAGAAGGTACTGGGTCTCATCAAGCCGTCAGCAAATGTTGCCGACCTCGCCGATTGTGATCTGATCATTGAAGCAGTTTTTGAGAACCGGGCGTTGAAAGCTCAAGTCACTCGGGAGGTCGAGGGCAAGATCGCGGCGACGGCCGTGTTCGCGTCGAACACCTCAACCCTGCCGATCAGCGGGTTGGCACAGGCGTCTTCGCGTCCGGCACAATTCATTGGCCTGCATTTCTTTTCGCCGGTCGACAAAATGAATTTGGTTGAAATCATCAAAGGTCAGCAGACCTCGCCAGAAACACTGGCGAAGGCTTATGACTTTGTGCTGCAAATTGGCAAAACACCGATTGTTGTTAACGATTCGCGAGGCTTCTACACCAGCCGGGTATTCGGCACTTTTGTCAATGAAGGTATGGCGTTACTGGGTGAAGGTGTGCCGGCTGCGACGATCGAGAACGTCGGTATGCAAATCGGTATGCCAGTCGGGCCTCTGGCAGTACTTGACGAGGTCTCCTTAAAGCTGGCTGATGATGTGTTGCATCAGGAGATTGCCGATCTGGCGGCGCTCGC
>JANORY010000112.1:0-4098 GCA_031415535.1 Burkholderiales bacterium
GTTTCGTCGAGCCATGCAACGGCATCCGTTCGCACAGTTGTCCCCCTCCTTCAAAGCTGCTCATTTCAAATTTTGTCGCCTATGAGCCGAATAACAAGAGCTGATGACAGCCCGGCGACAGTCTGGTGACAGATTCACGCCAGCGGATTTGGCTATCTTGTCGCCATGTTCAAATTCATCAACACCAACGCCCGCACTTTGACGTTTGCTCTGGCCTTGAATGTGCTGTTCGGCGGCGTCAGTACCGCCGCCGAGGAATCGATCAGATGGCCGCAAATCCGCACGATTGTTCTGCAGAGAAATCTTGAGCTGCAATCGGCGCGCCAACAGATCGAGGCGTCGCAAGCCGATCTGGAGCGCGCAGGTCTACGGCCTAATCCCACCTTGAGTCTGTCCGATACAAGCTGGAAACTCAACCAAAGCGCAGTCGGCCGGGCAGGCGATTTGATCGCCCATTTGGAACAGCCCATCGAACGAGGTGGCAAACTGCAATTGCGGCAAGCGCAGAGTCTTGCGTCCTTGCAAGCCACACGGTTCGACTTGTTGCGCAACGAGCGCATGGTTCTCACGCGAACCGCTGCTGCGATTATAGATCTTGACACGGCACGCTTGCGAAAAGCGGCTGCCCAGGAAATCGCCAGCGCGTTGGATCGCTCTGAAATCATTGCCAAACGTCGAAAGGCGGCCGGCGATCTTTCGGAGATCTCGGTCGGCAGGGTGACCGCCGACGCCATACGAGCTCGTAACGATGTCACGGTTGCGCAGGGAGATATTGCCGAAGCTCTGCAAACCTTGCGGGTGCTGATCGGCCAGCAAGCGCTCCAGAGTATCGAGTCGCAACGCATCGATATCGACTCCTTGCCCATTCCAAAACAATCAGCTCGCCCCGAATCGTTGACGTCCGAGCCGCAGTATCCTGATACCGGTTCGCCTGAACTGTTGGCGGCCGCACGGCGTGAGAAATCGGCTGCAGCAGCGCTCGATCTCGCCAAGGCGCAGCGTAGCCGCGACGTGACCGTGGGAATTCAAATCGAGCGAACGCCGTACTCAAACGTTTCTGTGTTTGGCGTTTCGGCATCGTTTCCACTGTTTGTTTTTAACGATTATTCGGCTGATATCCGGCGTGCCAGCAGCGATCTAGTCGCCGCACAATTGGAGACCCGCCGAGTCGAATTGCAGTTACAGGCCGACCAGATACGCCTGTTGCAAGGCCTGGGCAATGCGCGGGAGCGTGAAACGCGGCTTCGCGACGAAGCATTGCCGGTAGCGGTACGCAACGCTGAAACGGCCGAGTATGCCTTCCAGCGCGGCGCCGTTTCGGTGCTCGAGGTGCTTGATGCGCAGCGTACCCTGCGCAGCGTCCAGATCGAAGTACTGAACGCCCGCGCCGATCGACTGCGCGCCGCGACTGCGGTCGCGCTGCTCGAAGATTCGCGCTTACCGATCGATCCTGCCAGCAATACTTTACCGGAACAATCGCAATGAACTCTCGACGACTTCCCATCTTGCCTTTGACAACTTTCGCCCTGGGCATATTGCTTACCTGGTTCTGGCTCAGAACCAACCCACTGGCGAGCCCACTCGCCCTCACTGAGGCGTCGGCAGCTTCGACGCCGGCAGTTACCGCGACGCGTGTTGCATCGACTGCAGACGCTGCGTCTGCGTCATCGTCATCGTCTGCCAAGCCACTACAACTGCGTGACGTCGTGACCTTGAGCGAAAACAGCCGCAACGGCCGAATTCAAACAACGCCGATTCGATCGACCACGGTGCCGCAAACCGGTGCGTTGCCGGGCAAGCTGGTAGTGGACGAAAATCGTACCGCGCGACTGGCCGCACCGGTCACCGGGCGTGTTCTGAAATTATTCAAGGAACCCGGCGATGCGGTCAGTGCCGGTGAGGTCCTTGCCTTGATCGATGCGCCCGAATTATCGACTGTCCAGGCCGAGGCGCGCAAAGCACTGGTCGAAGTCGGCCTGAAAAGTTCGGCTGCGCAACGCATGGCTGAGCTGCACACCGCCGGTGCCGTTGCACTCAAGGAATTGCAGGCAGCACAGGCCGAGGCGACCGAGGCTCAGGGCGAGTTGCAACGCACTCAAACCCGGCTGCGGCAACTCAACAGCCTCGGCCGCAACGATGGCATATATAAACTGATCAGCCCGCTCGCAGGTACGATCACCGAACGATCGGTCACGCTCGGACAACAGGTTCGCGCCGAAGAAGCGCTGAACCTGTTTGTGGTGTCCGATCTGCATCGCTTGAACCTGGTACTCGACGTACCTGAGACGCAGGCAAGTCGATTCGCCATCGCGCAAAAATTGCAAGTCCTGATCGATGGTGCGGGCGGCGACGCTCGCGAAGCCGCCATCATTCGGATTGGCCCGGCGGTGGACCCGAGCACTCGGCGCGTTCAAGTACGCGCGGCAATCGCCAATGGGAACGCCAGTCTGCGGCCCGAGATGTACGTTCGGGCGTTCGGCACCGACGCCCAACAGCGCACAGCCCTTGAACTGCCGATTTCAGCTCTGACCGCTCGCGGTTCGGAATCCGCCATCTTTATTGAACGACAAGCGGGCAATTATGAACGGGTGGCAGTGGAAATATTGACGCAGCACCCCGAGCGTGCCTGGGTCAAAGTACTCGCCGACAAGGTCGTTGCCAACGATTCACGGGTAGTTTCGCAGGGTGCGTTGTTACTCGACAGCGAAATTGCATCGCGATGATGATCGAATCCCCGAAACGCTCGGCGTGGCTGCAGGCCATAGTGCGCCAGCCGCTGCTGATCTTGCTGGCGATTGCGGTGCTCAGCGTCGTTGCCGCGTTCATTGTTGCTGACCTGCCCATCGAAGCATTTCCTGACGTGCAGGACACACAGGTTCAAGTGATTACCCAGGCCCCTGGGCGCGCGCCTGAAGAGGTCGAACGTGCCATCTCACAACCGCTCGAGCGTGAGCTTGGCGGCACCCCTCGGGTGACCAAAATTCGATCGGTATCGATTACCGGACTGTCGGTAGTCACGGTCACTTTCGAAGACGCTACCAATGACTTTTTCGCCCGTGCCCAAGTACTGGAGCGGATTCAGAACGCGGCCTTGCCGGGCGGCATCAGCCCGCAGCTCGCGCCGCTATCGAATGCGGTTGGCGAGGTGTTTCGCTATGTCATCCAGGCACCGGTCGGCATGCCCCGCGATGAAGTGCGGGTGCTGCAGGACTGGCTGATCCGTCCAACGTTACGCACGATCCCGCAGGTTGCCGATGTGGTGAGTTTTGGCGGCGCGATCAGAGAGCTCCAGGTTCGTGTCGATCCGGCAAAACTGATTCGCTATCGGCTTGCCATGGATGATCTTCAGAAAGCCATCAGCGCCGGCGGCGACAACGCCGGCGGCGGGTTGCTCAAGCGTGGCGATCAGAGTTTTGTCATTCGCGGCCTTGCGCTGTATCGATCGCCCGAGGAACTGGCTGCGGCGGTTATTACCGCCGACGATGGTAAACCGGTTCGGGTAGGCGATGTCGCGGAGGTTTCGTTCGGGGAGCGAGCGCGCACCGGTATTGTTTCGCACGCTGACGCGCAGGCCAACACCGATGATGTCGTCGAAGGCATTGTACAAATGACCAAGGGCAGCAATGCGGCCACCGTCGTTCGCGCGGTCGATGACAAGATCGTCCAGCTCAACGAGCGTCTGCGGCGCGAGGCCCCCGGTGTATCGCTGTTGCCAATTTATCGACGCACCGATCTGGTTAGCCACACGGTTGCGACGGTCATTGAGAATCTGGCGCTGGGTGCTGCGCTGGTGCTGGCAATACTGTGGATCTTCCTGCGTCGCCTGTCCGCTGCGCTGATCGTTGCCTGCGTTATTCCGGTCGCTCTGCTGCTGGCATTCATGTGTATGCAACTGATGAAAGTACCGGCCAATCTGATGTCATTGGGCGCGGTCGACTTCGGCATCATCATTGACTCGGCGGTGGTGCTGATCGAAGCACTGATGGTGCGACTGGGCGATGATGGAAACAATGCCGAAGCCCGCTTGCAGACGCTCGAGATGACCCTGGAAAAGATGACCAAGCCAATCATCTTCTCGAAAATCATCATCATTGCGGG
>JANORY010000113.1:0-1748 GCA_031415535.1 Burkholderiales bacterium
CGTGGACCCGAAGACGTTGCCAGGTGCCCGGCGCAGATCGCCATCGTATCCACGGGGCTGATCTTCCATGACTCGGAAGAGCGCCAGCACTTGCTGACGCGCAAGTTCGGCACCGTGGTGCTCGATGAGGCGCACAAGGCACGCCCGCGCCGAGATCCCGGTGGAAGATCGCGACGCGTGGGAATGGCTGCGCAACCCGCTGCCACCGGCAAGCGAGAACACTTTGTTTGCGACGCTGCGATTGCAATTGGGCCGTCCACCGCAGAGAAGATGCTGCGGCGTGAGCTGCTGGAAGAGGAAGAGCAGGCGAGCCTGATTGCCGACGTGCTCAGCGCACTGACGACACAGGAGTCTGACTACTTGCGAACGATCGTCCAAGAATTATCGCGCTCTGAGGCACGAGACCCCAAGACAGCGGCCGTCAAATACTTCCTCACCGAACACGTAACCGACGGTAAGACTTGGCTCGAACACGGCAGTATTGTTTTCAGCCAGTACTACGACACCGAACGCTCGCTCGCTGGCGAATTGGCCGCTGCGCTGCCCGGGGAACCAGTCGCGATCTATGCCGGTGCCGGCAAGAGCGGCATCTATAGAGGCGTCGACTTTGCATCAGTGGAGCGCGAGGACATAAAGGCGGCAGTGAAGCGGCGCGAGATTCGATTGCTGATTGCTACCGACGCGGCATGTGAAGGTTTGAACCTCCAGACGCTCGGTACGCTCATCAATGTCGTGCCCGACACAATCGAGGACGACTGGGCGGCCTGCAGCAACTCGGTGTTGACCAGTCGGGCCTTGGCCAGAGCGGCGGCCGAGAGCGCGTAGTGGGCGATGCGGTTGATCTTGCGCGGCAGGCCCTGGGTGGCCTGGAACAGTGCCTCGGGGGCGGCGGGCTCGAAGATCGGCGGCTTGCAGCCGGCCAGCACGAGTCGATGGGCGAGGTAGCCGGGCAGCTCTTCGCGAGTAAGCCCGCCCAGGAGGTAGCGCACGACGATGCGCAGCGCCAGTGATTCGTGCTCGGCCATGGACAGACGCCGACGCAACTCGGTGAGGCCGATCAGCACGAGGCACAGCCGGCGTTCGGCGTCCATGACGTGGTTGGTGAGCAGGCGGTTGATGTCGGGCCGACATACGGCTGTTTACCGCTTGGGATTCATGTTTAGCCGAATCATCATCCGGCCATGAAGAATGTCGCGCCGATCCGCAAATAGATGTTCGAACGATCTTCGCTGCGGGCCCACGACCAATCCGGCGTTAACCCCGCTTTCGGTATGATTTGAGTCCAGCCGCCGGTATGTAGGTGTGCATCTCGCCATCCAGACAGGACTCATGAGCCAATTCGACGACGAAACCCAACTGCATTCCCTGGCCACAGGTCAATCCACCGGCCAGGTCCACGCAAGCTGGAACATTGCTACCAACCCAAACGGTGGCTATCTAATGGCGCTGGCCGTCGCGGCCTTGCGCGCGCAAGTACCGCAACATCCCGATCCCGTGAGCGTGACCGTGCACTACTTGCGGCCCGGGCTTTCGGAGCAACCCTGCCAGGTTGAATATGAGGTTTTGCGCAGCGGCGCAACTTTGAGTACCGGCCGCGCCAGGCTGGTGCAGCAGGACAAAACCTGTCTGGAGCTGATGGCCGCGTTCGGTGATCTTTCCGCCACCGACCAATCCGGTCTGACGCTGGCGGCACCCGCCATGCCGCCGCCCGACCAGTGTGTTACCCGATCCGGCGATTTGCAGGGCCT
>JANORY010000114.1:0-4923 GCA_031415535.1 Burkholderiales bacterium
CCGAAAGCGCTGGTAAAGACCAGTTCCCGCATTTCAGCGAGATCCAGGGCGGCCCGGGGTTCAACACCCTGGCTGAGAACCAGCGCGTTCAGATCGAAGTAAAGCAAGGCCAAAAAGGCCCGCAGGCTTCGAATATTCGCCCGGTTTAATGCCGCACTCTTGAACTGTTGATTTGGCGGGCGACTTGCCTGCTGAATGGACTGAGTTCAAAAAAACCCCCGGAGCAATTCGGGGTTTTTTTTCGTTCGTTTTTGGCGCGTCTCGGTGATTGACACCCTACCCACTGATTGGTAGAAACTTGTAATGCACCAAATCAATTCATCTAAGACTGCATAAACTCCGGAGCCTTTGATCATGGCAAACAAACATGGGGATTTCATCTGGTATGAACTTTTGACCACCCATGCCGACGCGGCGGTGGCTTTTTATAGCTCGCTGCTGGGTTGGACGTCGAAAGATTCCGGTCATCCCGAGATGGACTACCGTATTTTGAACATGGCCGAAGTCGCGGTTGGCGGCCTGATGGCGATCACGCCGGAGATGGCTGCGGGTGGCGCGCGTCCGGGTTGGCTGGGCTACATCGGAGTCGATGATGTCGATGCCTGCGCCGCCTCGATTACGAAAAGTGGTGGCACGGAATATATGCCTGCCGTGGATATTCCCGGGGTCGGCCGAATGGCCATGCTGGCCGATCCGCAAGGTGCCGTTTTCTACATTATGAAGGGTGCCTCGGACGAAACCAGCCATGCGTTTGCCGCCGATCGGCCACGCCCGGGTCACTGTGCCTGGAATGAATTGGCAACCACCGATCCGGGCGCGGCAATGAAGTTTTACACCGATCAATTTGGCTGGCGCAAAGACGGCGAACTCGATATGGGACCAATGGGAAAGTACGAGTTCCTGCGGCACGGCGGCCTGATCGGCGCGATGATGCCGAAGTTACCCGAGCAACCGATGTCAGCGTGGAGTTTTTATTTTCGCGTGTCGGACATCAGTCTGGCTGCGAGCAAGATCAGCGCCGGGGGCGGACGGATCTTGCACGGCCCGCAGGAAGTACCGGGCGGCGATTGGACGATCAATGGTATTGACCCGCAGGGCGCGATTTTTGCGGTAGTTGGTCAGAAGCCCTGAGCCCCGCTCAATAGCGTTTCAATAACGTTTCACCAGCGTCAGACTGCCGCCTTCCTGTTGCATGGCGGTTCGGCTCAAAAACGTCATGCCGAGCAGAGCAGGGCCAGCTAAATCGTCGAGCACCCAGGTCTCAACGTTGTTAAGGGTAATTTCGCCGATTCGCAGGCTGTCGACTCGAATTGCCGTGCCAAAAGCCTGACCGTTAGCGATGTTAGCCTGAACGGTTCTGCCATTGGCAAGGTTTAGCCCAAGCTTGTGTGCATCGGCTTTCGAGATCGCCACAATGGAGGCACCGGTGTCCACCAGGAACTGTTGCGGTTTGTTGTTGATGAATCCGGTTGTAATGTAATGGCCTCGTGAGTCGGCGGTCAGGACCACGCGGCCGGTGCCCGAAGCGCTTGTGTTGCCCGCGTTGGCAGATTGCAGCCGCAGGGGACCGGCACCTAATTCAATACGGAACTTCTTGCCGGCCGCCTCCACCGTAATGGAATTGGCCTCGATGGCAATGATTTTCGTGCCTTCGACCACGGCGCCGGACTGGACAATTTTAGGTGCGCCGCCAGCCACTGACACTACCGCCTTGCCGCCGGGTAAGATGCCCTGCAAATCAAACGCTTGGCCTGCGGCTTCGGCATAGGCACCAGCCATCAGAAGCGAGGCAGCGGTCAGTTCGAGGGCTTTTCGGCGGTTGAGGGCGCGCATCGCGGATCATCCCGTGTTCTGTCAATGGCGGCGCGAAGTTCCCGACTGGCGGCCCGAAAAGCACCCCTGCGTAGCATTCAGACGGCCTCGGCGAAGCCTTCAGACGCCCTCCAACCAGCGAAAAGGCGTGCGGCAGTGCCTAAAGTTTGACCATCAGTCCGCCTCACAGTAGAATTGAGGGTTCTCGAATTTCTTTATGTTCTTTGGAAGGTTCCCATGTACGCGGTCATAAAAACCGGCGGCAAACAATACAAGGTTGCTGTCGGCGAAAAAATTAAAGTAGAACAGATACCGTCGGAAGTTGGAGCTGAAATCACCATTGACCACGTCTTGGCAGTAGGCAGCGGCGAGACTTTAAGTCTCGGCTCTCCACTGGTAGCTGGTGCAAGTGTTTCGGCGACGATTCTGTCTCACGGTCGGCATGACAAGGTTCGCATCTTCAAGATGCGACGCCGCAAGCACTACAAGAAGTCGCAAGGCCATCGTCAGAACTATACCGAGCTCTTCATCGGCAAAATTGCTTCAACGATGGGTGAGACTTCGGCGGAGGTGCCAGCGATTGTGGTTTCTGCAAAAGCGGACGATCTCGAAATCATCGAAGGCATTGGACCTAAGATTGCGCAGATTCTCACGGCCGCTGGTATCCGTACGTTTGCGCAATTGGCCGAGACCTCGGTCGATCGATTGACTGAGCTGCTGAAGGCATCCGGTCCGCGTTTTGCGTCGCACAACCCGGGCACTTGGCCCGAGCAGTCGGCACTGTGTGCTGCCGGCAAATGGGACGAATTCAAAACGCTCACCGAACTGCTGAACGCTGGCGTTCGCAAGTAATCTGGAGAATCAGGCATGGCACAGAAAAAAGGCGGCGGCTCGACGCGAAACGGGCGCGATTCCCAACCGAAGATGCTGGGCGTCAAGGCCTACGGTGGCGAACTCGTATCGGCAGGCTCGATCATTGTTCGCCAGCGCGGCACTCCTTTTCACGAGGGCATGAACGTTGGGCGCGGCAAGGATCACACACTGTATGCGAAGGTGGACGGCACAGTGCGTTTTGCAGTCAAAGGCGCGTTGCGCCGCCAGACTGTTTCGATTGAGCCGCTGGTTCATTGAGGCGTATTGGTTGATGAGGCTGATTGCTCGATGAGGCTAATTGGTTGATGAGGCTGGTTGCTTGAGTTTGCACAAGCGGTGGCACCGGTGTGCGACAACGCCGCGCCGTGCCCGACAGAGCCCCGCCTAGCGGGGCTTTTTTCTTCTGGTGGTGATCCCTTGAAGTCATTGTTTCTGACGAGATCTCGAATTCCTTCATGAAATTTATCGACGAAGCGCGCATTGAAGTCACGGCCGGCGACGGTGGGCCAGGTGCGTCGTCGTTTCGGCGTGAAAAGTTCATCCCGTTCGGTGGACCGGACGGCGGTGACGGCGGTCGCGGCGGCAGCGTGTTTGCAATTGCCGATCGCAATATCAACACCCTGGTGGATTACCGCTACCAGCGCAAGTTCATCGCCCGCAACGGTGAACGCGGCGCCGGCTCGGACCGCTACGGGGCCGGTGCCGACGACATCATTTTGCGGGTGCCGGTGGGCACACAAATTTTTGATGAAGAGACCGAGGAGTTGTTTGCCGATCTGACCGAGCACGAACAAAAGTTATTGTTGGCCAAAGGCGGAGACGGTGGCTTTGGAAACATTCATTACAAGTCAAGTACCAATCGGGCACCCAGGCAAAAGACGCCCGGCTGGCCGGGACAGAGCCGGCGCTTGCGCTTTGAGCTCAAGGTACTGGCTGACGTTGGCCTGCTCGGTATGCCGAATGCCGGCAAGTCGACCTTGATATCGGCGGTCAGCAATGCCCGTCCCAAAATTGCCGATTATCCGTTCACAACCCTGCATCCGAATCTGGGCGTGGTGCGGGTCGCACCCGAGAAAAGTTTTGTGATGGCCGATATTCCGGGCCTCATCGAAGGCGCCTCGGAAGGTGCTGGTTTAGGGCATCAGTTTTTGCGGCACTTGCAACGCTCAAGGCTGCTGCTGCATATGGTGGATCTGGCGCCGCTCGATGACACGGCCGATCCGGTGCGTGACGCGCGGGCAATACTCAAGGAACTCGCCAAGTATGACCCCGAACTTGCCGCCAAGCCGCGCTGGCTGGTGCTCAACAAGATCGATATGATTGCGCCCGAAGAGCGCAAGCCCCGGATCGATGCCTTTGTGAAAAAGCTGCGCGGACGCGGCAAGACAGCGTTACCGATTGAACGAGTATTTGCCATTTCCGGTTTGACTCGCGATGGCTGCGAACATTTGTGTCTGTCGATCTACGATTATCTGGCAACCGTACGTGAGGCCGAACATCCGGAGTTTGATGTTCGCCTGCAGGAACGGCCAATCTAACATCCATGTCCGAACATCGATCCGTAATTGAGCAAGCGCGCCGGCTGGTGATCAAGGTCGGCTCGACGCTCGTGACCAACGATGGTCGTGGTCTCGATCGCGATGCAATAGCCAATTGGGGCCGGCAGATTGCGCAGTTGCGCGCGCTCGGTAAACAAGTGGTGGTCGTGACTTCGGGTGCGGTAGCCGAAGGCATGCAGCGATTGGGCTGGCAGCAGCGGCCTCATGAAATGAATGAATTGCAGGCCGCTGCTGCGGTAGGCCAAATGGGTCTCGCGCAAATGTACGAGTCCTGTTTTCGTGAGCATGCACTGCAAACGGCGCAGGTGCTGCTGACTCATGAAGACCTCGCCGATCGAGAACGTTATCTGAATGCGCGATCGACACTGGTGACCTTGCTTGATCTGAAAGTCGTGCCAGTCATCAATGAGAACGATACGGTCGTGACCGACGAAATCAAGTTCGGTGATAACGATACGCTCGGTGCGCTGGTGGCAAACCTGATCGATGCCGACGCGCTGATCATCCTGACCGACCAGCGCGGCCTGTACACCGCCGACCCGCGTCGTGACAGCAATGCGCAGTTCTTGCCACAGGTCATCGCCGGCGACGTCGCGCTCGAGCAAATGGCCAGCGGGGTCGGCAGCGCGTTCTCGAAGGGCGGCATGATCACCAAGGTACTGGCCGCCAAGCGCGCGGC
>JANORY010000115.1:0-4545 GCA_031415535.1 Burkholderiales bacterium
TTTCAATCATTGAAGCAAACTCCGTGCCAATGCTGGAGCCGATTTCATAGACATGCTTGGCATAGGCAGTTGCCTTGTCAGCAGCCGGTTGTGCTTGGCTGACGGCGAGATCGGCAAACGCCTTTGCGTCTTTGGTGCTCATCAGTGCCTTGATCTGATCGGTCGACTCGGTAACCGAACTCTTGGCGGCTTGAATGTTTAATTCGGCGAGTTTCTCGAAGCCAAGGATTGATTTCATGGCGAGGTCCTGAAATGAATCAAAGGCGGATTTGTTAATTTGGGCGAATTGTTCGATGTTCTGGATCATGATGTGCCTTGTTAAAAGTAGGTTGGTATTAAGCGGATTTGAATCTGAATCGATACGGTCTCTGGGTTCCGAATGCTCAAGCCAATTTCTACCTTTGGCTTTGATTGTGCGTTGCAACAAATACGAATTCTAATGATTCGCAAATACTTGTCAAGCCTTTTTTGTTGCACTGCCGCATTTTCCTCTGAAATAATCTAGATTATTATTAAGTCATTGAAAATAATAAGAATAATTTCGACTCGTTTTGACGCCCATAACGATCTCAATCAAATATGCGGGTAGAAATTGGTCCAAAAACTGCAATGCAACATTTTGTGCTTTAAGCCACAAGCGGTTATTTCACGGCCAGGCTAGCGCGGCCATCAACTGACGCGAAAACGCCATAACTGCCGTGTCGAGTCTTTGCAACAGTGACGCAAGAATATCGAAACTGACTGCTTTGGGCCATTTTCACAGCTAGAATGTGATTTACAAAGCTGCGCTAAGACTATAAAAAATATAGATTATTTTTTGGTCCCGCCAGAATTTAATCGGTCGGCACGGTTATTGCGATCGGATTTCCTTGTTGCTCAGGAATACTTATTGTGAAATTTCGTCTCCCCATTCGATTGCTACTCACCCTGGTCGGTCTTGGCTTGATGCTCATTCAAGACCCGGTTCTGGCTAAGGAAAAAAACAGTGCCAAGCACGGTGGCAAGCACGGTGCAAAGAGCGTCAAAGCATCCAAGAGTGCCGCCAGCAAGTATCGCTTGGTCAGACACGGTGGTAAGGTCATTCGCCTGGCGCACGCGCCGCGAGTCATTGTTCCGGCCAGACCGTCGCTGGGTAAAGTCATCGGCTTGCACTCGGTAGAAGATCCGCTCGATCTGCGTTCCGGGGTTGCAGTGGTAGTTGATGGCAGAAGCAACGAAGTGCTGTTCTCCAAAAATCCATCAGCGGTTTTGCCAATCGCATCCATTACCAAGTTAATGACAGCGATGGTGACGCTGGATGAAGGGCAGAGCTTGTCTGAGGTGCTGGAAATCTCCTCGGATGATTTGAATCTCGAGCGCTATAGCCGCTCAAGACTGGCCCCTGGCTCCAAACTGACCCGCGCCGAGATGATGCAACTGGCGCTGATGGCATCAGAGAATCGTTCGGCCTACGCCTTGGCGCGTCATTTCCCGGGTGGCCTGCCGGCTTTTCTGGTGGCAATGAACAACAAGGCCAAATCCTTGGGGATGCTTGACACCCGTTTTCTCGACCCGACCGGATTGTCCAGTGGTAACGTGTCGAGCGGGCAAGACCTGGTCAAACTGGTGCAAGCGGCCGCCGCTTATCCGGTAGTGCGGCAGTACTCGACCGCCACTGATTTGGCCGTGGACACCGGCAGCCGGGCCTTGAATTTCCGCAATACCAATCGCTTGATCGATTCGACTGACTGGCAAATTGCGCTGTCTAAAACCGGCTACATCTCAGAGGCCGGTAATTGCCTGGTGATGCAGACACGCATTGAAGGTCGGCCTCTGATCATGGTCCTGCTCGACGCTGATGGCCGTCGTGCCCGTTACGGCGACGCTGAACGCCTGCGCACCTGGCTCGAAACTGCGCCGATCAAAGCACGCAATCCGGGCCAGCGCAACGTACCTATTCAAGCACGGGCACTCTGATTCGCTTAGAGGCTCGGCAAACGCGTACTCGCACCGGTTTCATCGGTGTCATGTCCCAGCGCACCCGAAATCTGGGCGGCGGTTCGACATAACTGATCGATCCAGTCATCCTGCACAAAATCGGCGGGTGCTGATATCGACAGGCCGGCGATCAACTTGCCGACATCATCTCGAATCCCGGCCGCAATGCAACGTACCCCCAGCTCGAGTTCTTCATTGTCGCGGGCATAACCTCGGGCCCGCACCAAGGCCAGTTCGCGTTCCAGTCTAGGCAACTCGGTAATACTGTTGCGCGTGTGACCGGATAGTCCGGTACGGGCCGCATAGGCGCGAACAATCTTGACATCGTCGGCCGCCAGAAAAAGTTTGCCGACCGAGGTCAAATGCAAAGGCGCGCGCCCGCCTACGGCCCGCACCACCTGCATGCCGGATCGCTCCGAGACGGCACGTTCAATATAGACAATTTCGTCGCCCTGGCGGATCGAAAGATTGACCGGTTGAGCGGTTGCCTTATGCAGATCGCGCATCGGTCCCATTGCCGCATCACGAACATTCAAACGTGCCTTGACCAGATTGCCCAACTCCAGCAAACGCATACCCAACTGGTAAGAGCCGGGCTCGGCACGATCAACGAAGCGGGCAGTCACGAGATCGTTAAGAATTCGGTGTGCGGTTGAGGGATGCAAGCCGGTCTGTATCGACAAGGCTTTCAGACTGACCGGATCGGGATGATGGGCCAGTTCGTCGAGCAACGACACCAGGCGCTCGATCACTTGAATGGCCGTCTTGCCATCGCTGCTGAGGGTCTTGGGTCTGGTCATATCGATACCTTATATCACGATATGAAATCTCCAGGAAGATCAATTATTCCGAGCGCCTGCAGTGCCCGCGCGACGATTGATTGTGCGTCAACACCAAAATGACGCCGCAGTTCTGAGCGACTGTCGCTGCGACCAAAACCATCGGTGCCGAGCACCTGATAATTTCTGCCGGCCGGCAGGTAGGCACGAATCTGCTCAGGTACCGCTCTGACGTAATCACTGGCTGCGATGATGGGTCCCTGACTGTCAGCGAGTTGCCGGGCAAGAAATGACGGCTTGCCGTGCTGGCGCGCCCGCTCTGCCTCGCGGGCCAGTTCGCTGTAGCTGGTCGCGCTCCAGACATCGGCTTCGATTTGATGCTCGCGAAGCAGCACATCGGCGGCGGCCAAAGCCTGGTTAAGAATGGCGCCGCTGCCGAACAACTGGACCTTATTCGGCGACGGCTTGGCGAGCCGACTCGCAACGGCAGACGAACTCGCTGATTTTCGAAACAAATACAGGCCCTGCAGGATGTCAGCCGAACACCGTGGATCGATATCGGGATTCGGGTAGTTCTCGTTCATCGTTGTGACGTAATAAAACACGTCGCGCTGTTCGATCATCATTTCGCGTGCGCCAGCGTCAATGATGATCGCCAGTTCACCGGCAAAGGCCGGGTCATAGGCTTTGCAATTCGGAATGGTTGCGGCCACCAGATGACTGCTGCCGTCCTGATGCTGCAGCCCTTCGCCACCCAGGGTGGTTCTGCCGGCAGTCGCGCCGATCAGAAATCCGCGCGAGCGTTGATCGGCCGCCGCCCAGATCTGGTCGCCGACGCGTTGAAAACCGAATATCGAGTAGTAGATGTAAAACGGCAGCATGGCCAGGCCGTGGGTCGAGTAGGCCGTCGCGGCCGCCGTCCAGGAGGCCAGCGCGCCGGCTTCGGTAATACCTTCTTCGAGGATTTGCCCGTTCTTCGCTTCGCGGTAATAGAGCATCGAACCAATGTCTTCTGGTTCGTAGCGCTGGCCCTGATGCGAATAAATGCCGGCGCTGCGAAACAAATTTGCCATACCGAAGGTGCGCGCTTCGTCGGCGACGATCGGCACGATTCGAGGGCCGAGTAGAGGCGCCTTGAGCAAGTTGCCCAGAATGCGCACGAACGCCATGGTGGTGCTCATTTCGCGGCCGTTGCTGGCGAGCGCAAATTGCGCGTAGCTGCTCAGCTCCGGGATCAGCACGCTCGAACATTCGGTGGATCGGGCGGGCAGATAGCCGCCAAGATTCTGCCGTCGCGCGTGCAGATAGCGCAGCTCTGGTGAGTTTTCGGCGGGTTTAAAGAATTCGACTTGTTCGATTTGTTGCTCGGACAGGGGCAGGGCGAAACGTTGCGCAAATTCGCGCAATACCTCGATGTCGAGCTTCTTTTGTTGATGGGTCGTCATCCGCCCCTGCGCCGACGTGCCCATGCCGTAGCCCTTCATGGTTTTCGCGAGTACCACCGTCGGCTGTCCGCGATGCGCCGCCGCACGTGCGTAGGCAGCGTAGATCTTCAAGGGATCATGTCCGCCGCGCTGCAGCGCCTCGATCTGCTGATCAGTCATGGTCCCGGCGAGCGCCGCCAACTCTGGCGATCGGCCGAAAAAATGCTGTCGGTTGTAAGCGCCATCATTGGCCGAATAGGTCTGAAACTGTCCATCGACGGTATCTGCAAAGGTTCGCGCTAAAGCACGGTGCTGGTCGCGTGCGAACATCGGGTCCCAGTTCGAGCCCCAGACCAGCTTGATGA
>JANORY010000116.1:0-1939 GCA_031415535.1 Burkholderiales bacterium
GGGGTCGCGGTCGACGCGCGCCGGGTCCGCTTCTGGGAAGCCTTTGGCCAGGTCAAGTGGGCCATCATGTGCCTGACCATGGGACTGGGTGCACCGGGCAGCGCGCCGGGTGCGGTCGGGCTCGAACATAGTGTGATTGGCCGGCGGGTCGAAGAACCCTTGTGGGATCTGCTGCAACTTCTGGAGGACCAAAGCTCATGAGCATCCCCAGCGGCCACACCCTGTCCCAGGTAGCGCTGGATTATCTCGAACATGAGTTGCTACCCACTTTGCAAGGCGAACACAAATTCAAGACAAGAGTAGCGGTCAACGCCTTGCGGATTGCACAACGTGAAGCAGCACATCCCCCGCGCGCGTCTGCTGCACATGAGCGTGATCGCGAACTGGTGCAGCAAATTCGCAGCGGTCAGATATCAACCGACGATCCGGCCTTGCGTGCGTACTTGCGCAAGTCGCTTCGGGAAGCGCTCGCCATCAATAATCCGAAGTGGCTTGATCGACCCGGTTAGAACAACGCGTAGCCACCATCAATCAGAAACGTGTCCCCGGTATGGTAAGTCGAGGCATTGCTGGTCAGATAAACCGCAATGCCACCGAAATCATCGCCGTTGCCCCAGCGCCGCATCGGAATGCGCGGCATGACATTGCTGACAAACTTGTCGTTGCCAATCGAGCGCGCCGTCATGTCGGTTTCGATCCAGCCCGGCAGGATTGCATTGGCGCGAATACCGTACCTGGCCATCTCGACCGACAAGGCGCGAATCATCGAAATCAGGCCGCCCTTGGTGGCGGCGTAGTGCTCGGAGCGGGCCGCGCCTTCAATGGCCGCCAACGACGCGGTGCCGACCAAGGTGCCGCCACCGCCGCGCTCGATCATGTGCCGCGAGGCCGCCCGCAGGGTGTAAAAAGCGCCGTCCAGATTCACCCGCATGACACGATTCCATTCGTCGCTGGTCATTTCCGCAAACGACTTGCCGCCCTTGCCGGACACACCGGCGTTGGCGAAACAAGAATCAACCCGACCCAGCTTGGCGACGGTTTCAGCGAACGCGGCATCGACCGCTTTTTCGTCACCGACATCGCACTGCAGCGCTAGAACCTTGCCGCCGAAGGTCGCTAGCTCGGCGATTGCCGCGTCATTTTTCTGGGCATTGGTTCCCCAGATCGCGACACCAGCACCGGCCTGCGCCATGGCGCGCGCCATGCCCAGACCAATGCCGCCATTGCCACCGGTTACCAGCCCGACTTTGCCGGTCAGATCGAACGCTTTATAGGTCATGGTTATATCTCCTCAGAGTCTGCATTGTGCCATCACGGTCAATTCTGACGTGTAGCAAACGATTGTTACCCGAAGTTATAAGGTTAGTCTACAGTCGCAACCTTAAGATGCCTGATCAAAGAATGGGCACAAGCAAAAGGGGGAAGTGTGGGCAAGCTGATCCATACCATGATCAGGGTGATCGATCTTGATCGCTCGGTGACGTTTTATGCACGTGCCTTTGGAATGCATGAATCGCATCGCCTGGAATTTCCGGATTTCATGCTGGTGTACCTGCGCGGCGAAGAATGCGACGCCGAAATTGAGCTCACCGTGAACCGTGGACGTACCGAACCCTACAGCCATGGCAACGGCTACGGTCATATCGGCTTTGCGGTTGACGACATTGACGGTACGCGAGCGCATTTCCATTCGCTTGCGCTCTCACCCACTCCAGTCAAAGAGTTTCGCCACGGCGAGACCTTGTTGGCGCGCTTTTTCTTTGTCGTCGATCCGGACGGCTACAAGATCGAAGTACTTGAGCGCGCCGGACACTACACCTAGCCACGCCGCCGAGCTTTTTCAGATCGATAACAAATCTAGTTTTGACCGAGGAGACACCTAATGAAGACGTTGATGATCAAATCCGAACCGGCGACGGCTGCAGCCGCAGCATCGCCA
>JANORY010000117.1:0-4915 GCA_031415535.1 Burkholderiales bacterium
GATGACGAACTAGAGGCTGAACACGACGAAGCTAGCCCTTCATAACCGGCGCTGCCAGGCCAGCAAGTTCAACATTCAGGCAGCACGGCAAATGACTGCCGATCGCCTGCAGCAATTGCTCACGCAATTGTTCTTCGCTGGTGATTCGCATCCCTGTTCCACCGAATGCCACCGAGATTTGTTCATATCCAGGGTTGCTCAGTTCGCAGCCGAGCAGCCGATCGGCACCGTACTGTCTCAGTTGAATCTGATATTCGGCGTTCCAGCGCCGGTCGTTGCCAATGATCGCCACGAACGGCAGTCCAGCGCGCACTGCCGTGTCGAATTCGGTCGGATGAAATCCAAAGGCACCGTCACCCATTAACGCCACCACCGGTGCCTGTGGCTCGACCGCACGGGCCGCCAACGCCATGGGAAGGGCCGCACCGATGGCACCTGCTGGGCCGTTAATGACGCGCCGCGGCGGGTCCACGCAAGCCTGTACCCATTGGCTGAACTCGCCACCATCGACAATCAGAATCGCGTTCGGATGGGCCTGGAACAGTTGCGCTAATACCCGGCCAATTTGCACCGGATGCAAGGCTGTATTCGGCGCTGGCGTGAGGCTAGACCAGCCGGCTGGTCTGGCGGTGCAGGCCTGCCTGACGGTATTGGACCACTGCGCATGGTCCAATCGTAACGAATCGGCCAAGCATAATTTCGCCAAAGCGCTTGCATAATCGTGCGGGTCGGCGCAATGTTGCGTCACCAGACGAGCACCAAGATTGCTGCGCGCCCGCACGAGTTCGAGCGGATCTGGCTCCCATTGCATGAACTCGCAACTAGCAGAAAAAGTTGGCGCGGTACCGAAGCGCACGGTAAAGTCGACTCGTTTGGCGAGCAACAACACCCGATCGGCCAGCGCCAGTTGCATCGCAAAGCGCCCTAGCCTGGGATCATCGGTGCCGCGTGGACTGTCCATCGCGATCACCGGGATGCCCAACGAGTGCTCGAGCGCCGCAATTAACCCGCGACGAGCCGGTGTTAGAAACATCGGGCCGGCCAGGATCAGCGGGTTCTTCGCGGCAGCCAGCCAGTTGATTGCAGCACTGCAGTGCTGTTCGGTTGATCGGTCAGAATCGGTCGCCGCAAACGAGTACTGCGGCGCATCGCTCGACGGCTGCAAACTTTGCGCGACGGCCAGGCTCTCCAATAGATCGCTCGGCAGCGACAGACTGACGGGTCCATGTCGCCCACTACCGGCAATTCTGAACGCAAGCTTTAAATCGCTTTGCAGACAGGCCGCGTCACGCACCGACCAGGCGGCTTTGCTGACCGGTGTTGCCAAGGCAACCTGATCAATCTCCTGAAAAGCGCCCTTGCCCGTTTGATCGACTGGCGATTGTCCGGACAGCAGCACCAAAGGTGACTCTGCCATCAGCGCAGTGTAGAGCGCGCCCATAGCATTGGCATGCCCCGGCCCACCGGTCACCATCGCGATTGCCGGTACGCCCGTCAAGCGGCCCTGTGCATCGGCCATATGCACACAACTCGCCTCGTGCCGCGTGTGAATCAGCCTGATACCAGTACCGATACTGGCATCAAAAATCGACATAATGTGATTGCCCGACAGCGTGTAGATTCGTTCGACACCGGTTTGAATCAAGATATCAAGCAACAGATCAGCACCGCGTCGTGATCTGGACAGAGCAGACGGACTGGGGTCAGAAGTCAAGTTAGCGATCGAGGTCAAGTTCGTGTCAGCAGGCGAGTTTGAGTCGGGCATAAGCGTTCCATTGCTAGGGTATCGATATTTTAGAGTGCGGCGGATCGTTGATAATTGAAGTTCCTGTTTTTCGATGCGAGCCGGCATGATTGAGTATCCGCAACCGATCTTAGGCCCAGCCAGTTGGTACGGCCCCAAGTTAGCCAACGAGCGGCTCTGGATCTGGCACTTGCAGCCGTCTGAAATTGCCGCACTCGAGTCGGCCGCCGATACTTTCGAAGCAAGCGGGACGGCGCTCGAGGATATCTCGACCGCCAATTTCCCCCTGCCCTCGTTGGCTGACAAGCTCGCGGATACGCTGGGCGAACTGCTGGAGGGGCGCGGATTTATCGTGCTCAAGGGCTTGCCGGTTGAACGTTACCCCTTGCGGCGCTCGGCAATGATTTATCTGGGTCTGGGTCGTCATTTCGGCAGTCTGCGCAGCTCGAACGGCAAGGGTCATTTGCTGGGTCATGTCAAGGACATTGGCCGCAACATTCAAGATCCAAACACGCGCTTTTATCAAACCAGCAAGCGGCTGGATTTTCATACTGACTCGGCTGATATCGTTGGCCTGTTATGTCTGCAAGCGGCTAAAGCGGGCGGCGAATCGTTCATTGTCAGCTCGAGCACGGTGTACAACGAGATCTGTAAACGTCGGCCCGATCTCGTGCCGGCGCTGTTTGAACCCTACCCGACCGATCGGCGCGGTGAGGTACCCGACGGCATGCTGCCGTGGTTTGAAATCCCGATCTTTAACTGGCATAAACAGCACCTATCGGCGATCTACTTGCGACACTATATCGAGGAAGCGCAAAGCCGATACGAACGCGCGCCCAGGCTGAGTGCGCAGCAATATGCCGCCATGAATCTGATCGACCAATTGGTCAATGATCCCGCCTTGTATTTGCAAATGGCCTTCGATCCTGGCGACATGCAGTTCCTGCACAATCATCAGATCTTTCATTCCCGCAATGACTTCGAGAATTGGCCTGAGCCGGAGCGGCATCGACATCTGCTACGGCTGTGGATGGCACCCGAGCGCGGCCGACCCTTGCCGGAAGTTTATGCGCCGCGCTATGGCGGCGTCACCCCGGGCGACCGTGGCGGCATCATCGTCGCCGGCACCAAACTGACGGTATCGTTGAGCGCAGACTGACCGTTGAATGAGCTCTGTGTGGACTCAGAATGAGCGCCGAATGAGCGCCGAATGACCGCAGTATGACAAGCAAATGAGTGCAGTCTGGACCGCCGAGCTCGAGCTTGGCTACGGCGCTGATGGTGTTCGGACCGTGCCGGTATTGCGCCGGCACCTGGGGCCCTTGCGAATTCAAAAAGGTTTGTTGCCGGAAGGCCCTGCGGTCTGGCATCAGATCATTGTGCATCCGCCTGGCGGCATCGCCGCCGGCGATCACTTATTTGTCTCGCTTGATCTGGCCGCCCAGGCCAAGGTGTTGATCACCACGCCGGGTGCAAGCAAATGGTATCGCTCAACGACACTGCCGGCATTTCAAAAAACTCGACTGCGGGTTGCTGCCGGTGCTTCGCTGGAGTGGCTGCCGATGGAGAATATTTTTTTCTCAGGCAGCCAGGCGCGACTCGAATACGACATTGAGCTGGACGCTGAAGCGCGGCTAATCAGCTTCGATCTGCACTGTCTGGGTCGCACTGCTGGCCACCAGGCATTCGAGCAGGGCGAAGTGAAACTCGCGACAAGCGTGACCCAGGCTGGTCAATTGATCTTCGTCGAACGAACCCGATTGCCAGCGGGTGCCGTGCTGCAACATTCGCAGACTGGGCTGGGCGGGCAGCCGGTTTTCGGCACACTACTTGCATACTCGCCGCAGATGAACGATGAATTGCTCGCACAGGTCCGGCAGCTCGTGCTGCCCGGTGAATGGGCGGTAACCCGAATCAAGAATCTGTTGATTGCGCGCTGGCGCGGTCAGCACAGTGACCAGGGGCTGTTTGCCCTGCGGACCCTGTGGGCTGCACTGCGGCCAGCCATAATCGGTAGACCAGTCTGTTATCCTCGAATCTGGTCAACCTGAAACCAACCCAGACTGATCTGTCATGGAACTCACACCCCGAGAAAAAGACAAGTTACTGCTGTTTACGGCTGCCCTGCTCGCCGAGCGGCGCATGGCGCGCGGTGTCAAGTTGAACTACCCGGAGGCGATCGCTTATCTGTCGGCCGCCATCATGGAGGGCGCGCGCGACGGCAAGACGGTTGCCGAATTGATGCAAGCGGGAACGACGCTGCTCAAGCGCACAGATGTCATGGATGGCATTGCCGAAATGATTCCGGAAATACAAATTGAAGCGACCTTTCCGGACGGCACCAAATTGGTCACCGTGCACCAACCGATTGTTTGAAGAAAGCCTGCTCATGATTCCCGGAGAACTCTGGACACCGGACGGCGAGATCGAAATTAATGCCGGTCGCACTTTGATTCAATTGCGCGTCGCCAACAGTGGTGACCGCCCGATTCAGGTCGGCTCGCACTATCATTTTTTTGAAACCAACGACGCGCTCGAATTCGATCGCGGTGCCGCGCGTGGTTTTCGGCTGAACATTCCGGCCGGCACCGCCGTGCGTTTTGAGCCAGGTCAGAGCCGTGACGTGGAGTTGGTCAGCCTGGCGGGCTTACGCAAGGTCTATGGCTTTGCCGGCCGAATCATGGGGCCACTGGACAAACCCAAAGGCAAGGCGGCGCCGAAACAAACATTGCTGAGGACCAAGACGCCTACAAAGAAGACGCCCACTAAGAAGGTGGCTGTCATGAAGGTGGCTATGAAGCGGGCGAGCGCGAAATGACCAGGACCATTGGCCGGCGGGCGTACGCAGAAATGTTCGGTCCCACCACCGGCGATCGCCTGCGCCTGGCCGACACGGAACTGTGGATTCAAATCGAAAAAGACTTCACTATTTACGGCGAGGAAGTGAAATTCGGTGGTGGCAAAGTCATTCGAGATGGCATGGGTCAGGGCCAGGAGTTGGCCGCCAAGGTGGCTGACACGGTCATCACCAACGCCGTCATTATCGATCACTGGGGCATTGTCAAAGCCGATATCGGCATCAAGGGTGGGCGCATCAGCGGCATCGGCAAGGCGGGTAACCCGGACATTCAACCCGGCGTCGACATCTTGATTGGTGCGGCCACCGAGATC
>JANORY010000118.1:0-4066 GCA_031415535.1 Burkholderiales bacterium
GTCCAGTGCGCCGCCCACCCCAGCGTCGCCAAATAGCCCGAACGCGTTACGATTCTGACGAGTGGGAGCCTGTTAACTGGCTGAATCGGTACAGCGGTGCCGGGGCATCGGCAATTTGCGCTATGCTTGGCGATATGCAAATCGCCACCTGGAACGTTAATTCACTGAAGATCAGAATCGGCCATGTGCTGAACTGGCTCGGAGCCAATCCGGTTGATGTGCTGTGCCTTCAGGAAACAAAACTGATTAATGACAAATTCCCGCGCGCCGAGATCGAGCAAGCAGGCTATCGGGTGTTCTTTGCCGGTCAACCGACCTACAACGGTGTGGCCATTTTGTATCGCAAGGAATATGCTGACAGGTCGCGCTTAATCACCACTGAAGTGCCGGGCCTTGCCGATACCCAGAAGCGTTTGATCGCCGCCGAAATCAACGGCATGATTTTCGTTTGTGCCTATTTCCCAAATGGTCAGGCACTCGATTCCGACAAATTCCAGTACAAGATGCGCTGGATCGAAAGTGTCCACAAGTGGCTTGGTGAATTAAAGAGCGGCCCGCTGCCGGTGGCCTTGCTCGGTGATTTCAACATTGCGCCAGATGATCGCGATGTCCACGACCCTGTGCTCTGGGCTGGCCAATTGCACTGCTCGCCGCAAGAACGCGAATGGTTTGTGCGTCTGGTCGCGCTGGGTTTTATTGACACCTTTCGTGCCTTCGAGCAGGCACCACGCCTGTTCAGTTGGTGGGACTATCGGCAACTCGGCTTTCGCCGTAACGCCGGCTTGCGCATCGATGTGATTTTGCTTGACGACCGTTTGGCCTCACGTTTGAGTGGCTGCCGCATCGACAAAGAACCACGCCGACTTGAGCAACCGTCCGATCACGCGCCGGTCATTGCGACGCTGGAAGCCAGTCCGAGTTAGCTGACTCCGTTCATCCCTCACCCAGTTCATTCCTCGATATGCAAATCCTGGATTTTCCGGGTAATGGTATTGCGCCCTATCCCGAGCCGTAACGCCGCTTCAATTCGCCGCCCGCGGGTGTGCTGCAAGGTGGTCTTGATAATCGTGCTTTCGAACACCCGGGTCAGTTCATCCATCAGCTCACTGGTACCCGTCAATCGCTGATCGTGCGGCTGCGCATTGAGTAGACTCGCCACCTCGCGCTCTAACAGACTCGACCATTGGACGTGGCTTGCGCCGGCTATGCCGGCTTCGCCAGTTCCGGTCTCGGTCGCGCGCCCTTGAGCGGCATTAGGGATACTCGCAGAATTAAGGGCAGCAGAGGAATGAACACCGTGCACAACCTGCGTGCCATGAAGGCCATTGGCGGCGTTGCCACGACCATTCGGGGCCAGCGCGCCCGGCAAGTCAATGTCAGCCGACCGCTCGTGATCATCGACGATGACACTGTCGCTGCGCTCAGCCTTGGACGCTGCGCCTGAAGCCGTGCTTGAAAGATTACCGGTCACAGCGCTCGTTACCGCATTAAAACTCGCATTGGAATCGACGCGAGAATCGACGCGAGGATCCATAGGCGTCGGCGCAGCCGCTGCCGTCTCGGGAAATACCCCCGAGGCGGCCACGAGTGTTACCGGCACTGGGGCGCGTAGCCCACTCGTGCGCAATTCAGGCGGTAGATCGGCGACCCCAACCGATATGCTCGGTGCCATGACGGTCAGCCAATGGCAAACGTTCTCAAGCTGGCGCACATTGCCCGGCCAGGCGAATGTCGCCATCACGGCCAAGGCATCGTCGCCCAGGCGTTTTGGGTCGCCGCCCAGCGAGCGCGCGCTTTTCTGCAAGAAGTGTCGCGCTAACAAGGGAATATCTTCTCGGCGCTCGCGTAGCGACGGCAAACGCAGCCGAATGACATGCAGTCGGTGAAACAAGTCCTCGCGAAACAAGCCCTGACGGACCCGATCTTCGAGGTCCTGATGGGTTGCGGCGATCACCCGAACGTTGGCCCGCAACGGCTGCTGGCCGCCGACCCGGTAGTACTGCCCGTCAGACAAAATGCGCAGCAGGCGAGTTTGCAATTCACTCGGCATGTCACCGATTTCGTCCAGAAACAAAGTACCGCCCTCGGCCTGCTCGAAGCGGCCGACGCGACTCTGTTGGGCGCCGGTGAAGGCACCCCGTTCATGGCCGAACAATTCCGATTCCAGCAAATCTCTGGGGATCGCCGCGGTGTTTAGGGCGACGAACATTTTCTTGCTGCGATTGCTGTGATCATGCAACGCTCGCGCCACCAGTTCCTTGCCGGTGCCGGATTCGCCGGTAATTAGCACCGTGGCGTTTGAGTTCGACAGCCGTCCAATGGCGCGAAACACTTCCTGCATGGCCGGTGCCTGGCCGAGAATTTCTTCAGCGCCAACTTCCGAACTCGGCAAGGCGACGGTGGTTTGCGTTTCGGCGACCGCCCGGGTGATCAAATCAACCGCATCGGATACATCGAAGGGTTTGGGCAAGTACTCAAACGCCCCGCCTTGCAGGGCCGACACGGCACTGTCGAGGTCGGAATAAGCGGTCATGATGATAACCGGAACCTTCGGGTATTGAGTCTTGATCCGCTTGAGCAAATCGAGACCATTTTCACCCGGCATTCGAATATCGGAAACCAGCGCGTTGGGCGTGCCGAGGCGCAAGGCATCGAGGCAATCACTGGCACCCGAAAACGCCCGCACGTCGAACCCTTGCCTTGTCAGCGCGCGCTCAAGCACCCAACGAATCGACTCATCATCATCGACAATCCACACTGCAGCCATTTTTTTGCCCAGGAAGTTGCCACTGACGCAAAATCGCTTTCGGCAATAGCGCTTTAACTCAGGGGCAGCAAGACTCTGAAATCCGTAAGACCCGGCCGACTCTCACATTCGATCAAACCACCGTGCTGTCGCACGAAAGTCTGAGCCAATGAAAGCCCGAGGCCAGTCCCACCCTCGCGACCCGAAACCAAAGGAAAAAAAATTCGCTCCTTAATTTGCTCTGGTATGCCGGGACCGTTGTCTATGACATGCAAGTCTAGTGCCAGTTTATGCCGATGCGGGGTAATCGTCACTTGCCGGGCAATCCGAGTCATTAAGCGTAGCTCGCCTTTGCCCTTCATCGCTTGCGCGGCATTGCGGGCAATATTGAGCAATGCCTGAATCAGTTGCTCGCGATCGCCGGAAAACTCCGGCAAGCTGGCATCGTAGTCACGCGTGATCTCAAGCGACGGTCCGAACTCAGCGCCCAACACCGATCGAATTCGCTCGCAGACTTCGTGTATGTTCACACTGGTCATTCGGCGCGCATGCCGATGCGGTGCCAGCAGACGATCGACCAACTGATCCAGTCGACCGGCTTCCTTGATGATGATCTGGGTAAATTCTCGAATTGAGATTCCCGGATGCTCAGCCTCCAGCAGTTGCGCCGCACCCCGAATGCCGCCCAGCGGATTCTTCACTTCATGAGCCAGATTTCGCAGCAGTTCGCGATTCGCGTTAGCCGAGTCGAGCAGTCGCACTTCGCGCTCGACGCGTTTACGACGATCGTTCTCGCGAAAGTCCAGCAGCAATCGGCCGGTATCGGATTCGAGGCTCACGGCCGAGGTCGCCAGATCAAGCAGCGGGCGGCCTGGCCGCTCGAGTTGAACATCGAGGGTTTTGTCACTGAACGCGCCGGCGCTGGCTTCGGCGAACAACTGGTCGATGACCGCGCCATCCAAAAAAAATTGCGCGAAGCGTTGTTCCTTCGCCGCTCTGGTCGACAGCTCGAACAATTGCTCAGCCGCCAGATTGATGAAACTGCAATAACCGCGATCGTCCAACACCACTACCGAGCTGGCCAACAGATCCAGCCCGGCGAATTTGCGATCATTCACCGGGCTGAACCGAGCTCTTTCTTGAGTGAACCGACATTAGCTTCCGATCGGCCGATCTCGTCGCGCAGCCGTTGCACGCGATCCAGATATTTTTGATAGTTGCGTTCGTCGCCCTGACGCTCTGGCTCGCCATTGTTGTACTCCCGGCGCAACTCGGTCAGTTTGACTTCTTCTTTCTTAAGCTCGTCGTCGAGGATTCGTT
>JANORY010000119.1:0-1669 GCA_031415535.1 Burkholderiales bacterium
GTTGACTTCATCTCGGGCCCGAGGATGGTGTCGACACCCGGGAACTTCACGAACGGAAATACCGCTTCCTTGACTGAATAATACGGTGGCGTGATTTCGCGCGTAATGTTCTGGTCGGCCAAGGTGCGCCCGACCATGCACAGGGCGGCGATCTTCGCCAATTGCAAGCCGGTGGCTTTAGACACGTAGGGCACGGTGCGCGACGCTCGTGGATTGACCTCCAGCACATAGATCAGATCTTCCGAGCCGGCCACACCTGCTTGGGCATTCTGAATCGCAAACTGCACGTTCATCAAGCCCACGACCTTCAGCGCCTTGGCCATCACGGCTGTCTGGCGCTTTATCTCATCAACCATCGCCGCCGACAAGGAATACGGCGGCAGCGAACACGCCGAGTCACCGGAATGTACGCCGGCCTGCTCTATGTGCTCCATGACACCACCAATGAACACCCGCTCACCGTCACACAAACAATCGACATCAACTTCAATGGCGTCATTCAGGAATCGGTCGAGCAACACCGGACTGTCATTGGACACGCGCACCGCCTCACGCATGTAGCGTTCCAGGTCGCGCTGCTCGTGGACAATCTCCATCGCCCGACCGCCCAGCACATAACTCGGCCGCACCACCAGCGGGTAGCCAATTTCCGCCGCCAGCTTGAGCGCCTCGGCTTCGGCGCGAGCGGTCCGATTCGCCGGCTGCCGCAAATTTAATTTGACCAGCAGTTTCTGAAAGCGCTCGCGGTCTTCGGCAATGTCGATCGATTCCGGCGAGGTACCAATGATCGGCACACCGGCCGCCTCAAGCGCCTTGGCCAACTTCAGCGGCGTTTGGCCGCCGTATTGCACGATAACGCCGAGCGGCTTTTCAAGATCGACAATCTCAAGCACATCCTCCAGGGTCACCGGCTCGAAATACAATCGATCCGAGGTGTCGTAGTCGGTCGAGACGGTCTCCGGGTTACAGTTGACCATGATGGTTTCATAACCGGCATCGCGCAGTGCGAAGGCGGCATGAACACAGCAATAGTCGAATTCAATGCCTTGGCCGATACGATTCGGGCCGCCGCCCAGAACCATGATCTTTTTTCGATTGGTGGGGGCCGCCTCGCACTCGTCTTCATAACTTGAGTACAGATAGGCGGTGCTGGTGGCGAACTCGGCGGCGCAGGTGTCCACCCGCTTGTAAACCGGCCGCACACCGAGGGCGTGGCGCAGCTTGCGAATCTCGTGCTCGTTGGTATCCAGCAAGTAAGCCAGGCGCCGATCCGAAAAGCCTTTCTTTTTCAGCTCTCGCAAATTCGACCGATTCAGGTCAGCGATCGTACGCTTTTCAATCGCCAGCTCGAGATCGATGATCTCCTTGATCTGCGCCAAAAACCACCGATCGATATGGGTCAGCGCGTGGACTTCTTCGAGCGTGAAACCCTGCGCAAAGGCATCTCCAACATACCAGATTCGCTCGGGTCCGGGCTCGCCCAACTCCAGCTCGATGACCTCGCGATCAACGGTTTTCTGGTTCATGCCGTCAACGCCAACTTCAAGGCCCCGTAGCGCCTTCTGAAAACTCTCCTGGAAGGTCCGGCCAATCGCCATGACCTCACCGACCGACTTCATTTGAGTAGTCAGATGGGAGTCGGCCTGCGGAAATTTCTCGAACGCGAAGC
>JANORY010000120.1:0-5001 GCA_031415535.1 Burkholderiales bacterium
AAGTTCTCCACCAAAACATCAGCCTGTTCCACCAAGCTTAGCAGCAGTTCTCTACCCTGAGCAGACTTCAGGTTCAGGGTCATGGTTTGTTTATTGGCATTTAACATCGCGAACGGCATCGCCGCGCCGCTGCTGCCTTGGCGCTTTCTCAAATGCTCACCGTCGAGCGGCTCAATCTTGATCACCAGCGCGCCGCCTTGCGCCAATAAAAACGTCGCGTAAGGTCCGTTATAGATTTGGGTCAGATCCAGCACCGTGACGCCGGAAAAGGGATGTGACATGGACGAGGACCTATGGATAGCCATCAGAATTGATGGCCGATCCTACCGGTGTTCCAGGTCTTTATCAATTCCTGTAAGAGCGGAATTACTGGGAGCCAAGGGCGTACTGGTATTGTTTGTCGTGACTTGCGGCTATTGATTGAGCCGATCAAGATTGACGATCGTCAGAACATCACGTTCAATGGTTACACCTCAAGGAGCGACCATGAACCGTCAACTGGTGAATTCCGAGCAAGCCGTACAGGAAATTTGGCGTGCTGCGGCGCTGCCTACCGCGCACCTGGCAAATTTATCGCTCAGCGGCGCCGAGCCGGTACTCGCGTCGTCATTTGCAGTCGGCACGGCCGCGCAGACCAGTGTGGCCGCGGCCGCACTGGCGGCAAGCGCGATCGGCGAGCACAGGGGTGCGGCGCCGCAAACCGTTTCCGTTGACATGCGGGCAGCGGCAATCGAGTGCACTGGGTATTTCCGCGTCAACGGTCAGACTCCGGTGGCCTGGGATCCGATTGCCGGGCTCTACCCTTGCGGCGCACACGCCGACGCTGGCTGGATTCGACTGCACACCAACTTCGCCCATCATCGAGACGGCGTGTTAAAACTGCTCGGTCTGCCGATTGGTGCCGCCACGCCGAAAGACGCGGTGGCCACCGCCCTTCGAAATTGGAGCGCCGTCGAATTCGAACAAGCGGCCACCGCCGCCGGTATGGTGGTCGCTGCGGTCAGGAACTTTGATGAGTGGGATCGCCATCCGCACGCCGCATTTGTCGCGGCACAGCCGCTGGTCAGTATTGAGCGTATTGGCGATGCCGATCCTCTCAGTTGGCCACAATTAAGTGCAACGGCCGCTCCGTTGCAGGGACTCAGAGTGCTCGATCTGACCCGCATACTGGCCGGACCCGTGTGCGGCCGAACGCTGGCCGCCTACGGTGCCGAGGTTATGTTGGTGAATTCTCCCGAGTTGCCAAATATCGCCTCAATCGCCGACACCAGTCGCGGCAAGCTGTCGGCGCATATCGACCTTCGAGCCGCCTCGGGCACGCAGGACTTGCTCCGACTGTTGCGCGATGCGCAGGTGTTTATTCAGGGCTATCGGCCGGGCGCGCTGGCATCTTTGGGATTCGATCCGCAGACGCTTGCGGCACACCGACCTGGCATCGTCTGTGTTTCCTTGAGCGCCTATGGCGATCAAGGCCCGTGGGCTGGTAAACGAGGCTTCGACTCGCTGGTTCAGACGGCCACCGGATTTAATGATGCCGAAGCGCGCGCCGCTGGCGAATCCCAACCCAAGGCGATGCCTGCACAAATCCTCGATTACGCCACCGGCTTTCTGATGGCCTTCGGTGCCCAGGCTGCGCTGTTTGCCCAAACAACTCAAGGCGGAAGCTGGCATGTTCAAGTGTCGCTGGCACGCACCGGTTTATGGTTGCGTTCTATGGGTCGAGTTAGCGATGGATTCAAGGCACCCAAGCCAAACTTCGACGGCATGACTGAAACGACTGCCAGCGGTTTCGGTGAGCTGGTCGCGCTGCGCCACGCCGCGCGGTTCTCGAGAATCCCTGCGGTTTGGACAAGACCTTCGATGCCACCGGGATCAGATCCTCCGGCGTGGCCGTAATACTTCGAAACCGGCACAGCGGATCGAAGGCACAATAGGGTACCCGCCCAAGGTACCCGCCCAACCCGGAGCAACGCGATGGCTCGACTACCCTACCTGGAGAAATCCCAAGTTGCGCTCGAACATCAGGATCTGATGAAGCGTGACATCACACTCTATAAACAACTGATTCATAGCCCCGGTGCCCTGCGCGCCTTCCAGGGCCTCGGCAGCTACATTCGTTTTGGCAGCAAGCTCGATGCAAGGCTGCGCGAGTTGGCCATTTTGCAAGTGGGTTATCTTGCCCGCTCGGCGTACGAATGGTCGCACCATATCAAGATCGCTTACGATTTCGGAGTCAGCGATGCCGATATCGAAGCGCTGATCGCCAATACCGATCACGAGACCGACTCGCCAGCGCTCGACCCGCTGACCGGCCTGGTCCTCAAAGGTGCTCGCGAAATCACGCTGCAGGGCCAGATGGCCGCTGCGACATTCACGGCCTTACAAGCCCACATCGACGCCGAAGGCCTGGTTGATTTGATCATGACGATCGCGTTTTACAACGCGGTAGTACGAGTGCTGGCCAGCCTCGAAATCGATGTCGAGCCCGAATACCAAAAGTACCTGACCCGCTTCCCGCTTCCATAGTTCCCATTGCCCAATTAGAAAGTTAGTCATGCGAATGCACGATAAAGTGGTGATCGTCATCGGCGCCGGGCAAAGTCCTGGCGAAGGTATTGGCAACGGCCGCGCGGCCACGCTGTTGCTCGCACGCGAGGGCGCTCGGGTGTTAGCGGTTGACAGTAAGCTCGCTTCGGCCCAGCAAACCGCCGATGAAGTAAACCGTGAAGGTGGAGTGTGCGTGGCCTTCGAGGCCAATGTAAAACGAGAAGCCGGCTTGGCCGCCGCGATCGCCGAAACCATGCGACTCTGGCAACGAGTCGATGTCTTGCATTACAACGTCGGGGTGAGTCTTGCGGGCGGCGACAAGAACATGATGGAGATCACCGAAGACGCATTCGACAACGTCAACGCAATCAACCTGCGCGGCTACATCATGGCGGTCAAACACGTCTTGCCCATCATGCGTGCCCAGCAATCCGGCGTGATCCTGGCCATATCGTCAGTGGCAGCCTGGTCGGCCACCTATCCTCTGGTCGGCTATAAAACGAGCAAGGCCGGGATGGTGGCGTTTACCGAACAGGTGGCAGCCCTGAACGCCAAATACGGCATTCGTGCCAATGTCATTCTGCCCGGCTTGATGGATACGCCGATGGCGGTCGACACCCGCGCCCGCGAGACCGGTAAACCGCGCGCCGAAATTGCCGCCGCGCGTGATGCACGCGTGCCCTTGGGTCGCAAGATGGGAACCGGCTGGGATACTGCCTACGCGTGTCTGTTTCTCGCTTCCGACGAGGCTCGGTTCATCACCGGCGTCACCTTGCCGGTCGACGGCGGTGCTAGCCTGCGCGGCGGGGATTAATCAGCTAATCAACAGCAGATCCAGATCGCCGTGGGCATTCCAGAACATGAGGCATTTCTGGTGCGGCACCACGCAGAAAAATCGTCGCGCCCAGCTTTGTGCTGATTTAAGCATGTAGGGCACCCTGATGCGCGACATGATAACCGCCGGTATGAAGCTCCAGACGGGTACCCATCTGCAGTACACCGTCCTCAGCCGCCCGCCAGCGTCAGATGCGACTGATCGGCGTCAGCTACCCGTTACCGCCGCCCAGTTCGAGTTTGCGGGGCTGCCGGGATTTCTGGCCTATCCGGTCTTCGCAGCGGAAATCGTTGGCGGCGTCACGCTGATTTTCGGATTTCTGGAACGGCAGGTCTCGTTACTGCTGGTTCCGCTGCTGCTGACGGCAACCTGGGTCTATCTGCCCAACAGTTGGCTGCACACCCGACTGGGCGGCGGCTGGGAATACCCGTTGTTTTTGACCGCTTTATCCATCATATTGTGGGTTCGGATTCTGCAACAGTATCTGCCGCCGATTGAAATGAGTCCGACCGGTTCACCTGCGCCCAATCAACCGTTTCATTAGAATCGTTTGACCGAAAGCCCCAACGGAGGAGCGCCTGAGTGCTGGGCGAATTTTTCGATTCATGAAGGTTAAGTTATGACTTCACCACTGGTTTGGCCCGCCGAATTTCTGGACGACAAGCGCTTGCCAAGTCATTGGTCAGCAGATCTCGGAAAGTCAGCGGACTCAATCGACACACCGGCTTTGATTCTCGATCTTGACGCCCTGCAACGTAATCTTGAGCGGATGGCGACGTTTGCGCGCAGCAAGGCAATCAAGCTGCGGCCGCATGCCAAGATGCACAAGAGCGCGCTGCTTGCCCGGCTGCAGATGTCGGCTGGTGCGGTCGGCGTGTGCGTTCAGAAAACCGAAGAAGCCGAGTTGCTCGCCGCTGCCGGGGTCACGGATATCTACATCAGTAACGAGGTCGTGGCACCCGCCAAGCTGGCTCGGGTAGCGGCCTTGTCCGAACGGATGGCGAAGGCCGGAGGACGCTTAGCGATCGCCGTCGATAGCGATGCCGGCGTTGAGAACTTGGCGCAGGCGATGGGTTCGCTGCAAACAGTGCCGGCGCAGGATAGCAAGACTCACGAGATCGACGTGCTGGTTGAAATTGATGTCGGTGCCGGGCGCTGTGGTGTGCCACCGGGTGATGCCGCCGTTGCCCTGGCAAGGCGTGTCGTTCGCAGCGCCGGACTACACTTTGCCGGGCTACAAGCCTATAACGGCCGGGCGCAACACGCGCGCTCAAGAGAAGAGCGTCAAAACGCAATCGCACAGGTTAGCCAAGCGGTTCGCAGCACGGTCAGTTTGCTGCGCGCCGCCTCGATCGAAGTACCGCTGGTAACGGGCGCTGGCACGGGCTGCTTCGGCTATGAAAGCGCGAGCGGTGTTTATGGTGAGTTACAAGTCGGCTCCTACTTGTTCATGGACGCCGACTATGCCCGCAATGAAAACGATCCCGATTACCCGCACTTTGAATACGCCTTGTTCGTGAAAACCCAGGTGATGAGCGTCAGCAAAAACCACGTGGTCTGCGACGCCGGACACAAGAGCCATGCGATCGACTCCGGAATGCCGCGAATTCACGGCCGAC
>JANORY010000121.1:0-1934 GCA_031415535.1 Burkholderiales bacterium
CCCACCCAGCAGCGTTGCGCCGAAATGCTGTGGCGCGTTCCGCCAGGCAGTGAAGTGCCAGCCTTTATGGAACTTTGGTTGCCCACTGACGCTACCGGCCTGGTTGATATTGAAGTGACCCTTCATTCACCCAATGGTGAAATTGCATTGAATGTTCGAAGCGACGGCCATGCCTTCTGGCCATCGGCTCAGTCTTGTGTGGCGGCTGCAAGTTTTGTGCGCTGGCATGGCGATCAATCGCGACTGTGCGTGTTGCGCCTTGCGCCAACACTGGTCCACGGCGCGGGACCGCGTTGCGCAGCCGGCGACTGGACGCTGACGCTATCGGTCAATCGTCCTCTACAGCGCGCGGCACATTGCTACATTGGCCGGGTCACACCAACCTTCGGTTACCCGGCGCGCGGGCAACAATCGCACTTCGTTAACCGAACCGGTGATGAATCCGCCAAGAACAATTCGAAGAGCACGCTGCAGGGCTTTGCCACCGGCGCAAGGGTCCACTCGATTGGCGGATTTGTCGGTGACCCGAAGTTTCAAAGGCCAGCCCGCTACACGTCCGCTGGCCCGTCCCGAAACGGCGCGCTGGCGGGGCCTTCCTGGTCGGTCATGACCGATAATGGGTCAATGCTGCGCGGCAGACGAAGTATCGGCAATTTGGGTGGCGCGACGTTTCGAATGGATGGCACGAGCGTGGCCGCACCTCTGGCGGCTTATCTGGTCAGCCGGCAATCGCAGTCAGGTGTACCGCCAATCGAGTTGCCCGCCAACGATCGCGAACGACTCGGCGCACATTTGTTGCGCGACTGGACCATCAAGAGTTCGGCGCGGGATCGTCGTTAGCCCGGGTACGTCGTTAGCCCAGGTATGTCGTTAGTCCGGAATTGTCGTTGGTCAGGCCCGTTGTCGGACAGAATTGCCGTCAGGCGGAATAAGCGTGGCGCTTGAGCGCACCCAGAGTCACCACCCGTAGCGCCCGCTCATGGGTGGCCTCCAGCACCACCGGCGGCGCGCAGCCGGCTTCATAGGCTTCCAGCCAACGCGCGGCGCACAAACACCAGCGATCACCGGCTTTCAGGCCTTTGAAGCGGTATTCTGGCCTGGGCGTGGACAGATCATTGCCCTGCCGAGTTGAGAACTCGAGGAACTCGGCACTGACCCGAACACAGACCGAGTGATTGCCCCGGTCGTGCTCGTCGGTATTGCAACAACCGTCGCGAAAAAAGCCCGTTATGGGGTCATAGGAGCAGGACTGCAGATCACTGCCCAACACGTTGGTACCGTCACTCAAATGGGTCGCTCCATGCTTGCAGGGTCATTTTTGTCTTAGATCGAAGGGGTCATTTGCGAATACACATTGACGTTTACGTAAAGTGTAACTAGATTTCGCGCTGGGCTCTTCGCAAACAACGCAAATCCCGTGCCTTTTTGTTATCGGATCCATGACCAGCTTTTCAATTTCCGAGCTTGCCCGCGAGTTTGACGTCACTGCCCGAACCATCCGTTTTTATGAGGATCAGGGCCTGCTGGCCCCCAAACGTACCGGTACCGGTGGCCGCCAGCGGGTCTATTCCCTGCGTGACCGTACCCGCCTGAAACTGACGCTGCGCGGCAAACGTCTCGGTCTGTCACTCGCCGAAGTCAAGGCGCTGGTCGATATGTACGAGTCGCCGGCCGATACCGCCTTGCAGCTCAAACGGTTTCTGGCGGTTCTGTCCGAACATCGTCGGGTGCTCGACGTACAGTTGGCCGATCTGCGCGAAACACTGAACGAAATCGATGCCCACGAGTCGCGCGCCCGAGCCTTGCTGGCCGGGCTGGCCGGGCTGCACGGGTGAATGCTTGAATGCTTGAATGCTTGCACGCTGCCGAAGGATCGACAGGCCAGAAACCATGCAACTCACGAAAATCTTGAATCTTCGAATCCCTCCAACCTC
>JANORY010000122.1:0-1317 GCA_031415535.1 Burkholderiales bacterium
TCACCGTGAAGTGCAACTTCCTGGTCTACCGCAGCAAGGGGCCCGTGACCGATGTTTATCCGGGTCACAGCACCTATCGCCTGGTACGCCTGAATGACGAATGGAAAATTCGCAGCAAACGCGCTGCCCTTGATCTGGCGAGCTTGCGACCCCAAGGTCGCGTCAGTATCATTCTTTAGAGCACGCACCTTTATGATTCGTTACAAAAGACTCGGGTATCTGGCCCTGAACGCAAGCGATTGTGATCGTACTCAGGCGTTTTATGTGCAATCGCTGGGCTTGCAAAAAGTCAGTGGCCCCGCCGAACATTTGCGCTATTTGCGTTGCAGCGACAAGCACCACGACATTGTGCTGTACCCGTCCGACCAACCAGGCTTGAAGCGAATCGGTTTCGAGATGGAGTCGGCTGCTGCGCTAGGGGCGCTACAGGCGGCCTTGCAGGCGGCCGGCCGCGAATTCATTGCAATTCCGCCAATCGATGCCGCGCAGAGTTGCACCGTCGGCGGAATTCGGACCACCGAACCGGCGACCGGTGCGATCCTCGACTTCTATCTGAGCATGACAGCTTCGAATGACGCGCCGTTTGCGGCGACGCTGGCTAAAATTCAGCGGCTTGGACATGTCGTATTGCGCTCGCCCGATTATGAGCGCAGCATCGCGTTTTTTAGAGATGTTCTGAACTTCAAGGTGTCTGACAGTATTGAAGATGCGGTGACCTTCATGCGCTGTTTCCCGAATCCCTTGCATCACTCGCTGGGCATCGGTAATGGCCAGGGCAAAAGTGGCTTGCATCATGTCAATTTTATGGTCACCGAAGTCGACGATATTGGCCGCGCGATCTGGCGGTTTGCCGAATCGAACATTCCGGTTGTGAACGGACCCGGTCGGCATCTGCCTTCGGGTAGCATGTTCTTGTATTTTCTGGATCCTGATGGCGTAACCGTGGAGTATAGTTTTGGGATGGAAGAGTTTCCGGAACGTGAGGCACGAGCACCGCGAACCTTGCCGGCGGTGCGAAATTCGTTTGACTTATGGAACGGGCCGGTCGATCCGCGCAAATCTGCGATCGGTGCGATCGAGCAGCTCCCTGCAGCAGCGAACTAACAGTGCCCGGGCGTTGTTAGCACTATGAATCGCTGGCTCAGCCAATGCAGTTGCATCGACGTTCACACCCACGTGGTTCCTGAACACTTCCCAAGTTACGTCGGTCGCAGCCTGAACTTGCCCTGGCCCAGCACGGTGGCTGCGCAGGCCTGCCACCGCCATGTCATGATTTCGGGCAAGATCTACCGCACGGTGTCGCATCACAGTTGGAAC
>JANORY010000123.1:0-2228 GCA_031415535.1 Burkholderiales bacterium
TTCAATTTAATTCACTGGCGGCGGCCTCGATCGGTCAGGTGCATCGCGCCGTGTCCAAGCGCGGCGAGCAGTTGGCGATCAAGTTGCAGTATCCGGGTGTGCGCAAGAGCATCGACAACGATGTCGACAATGTCGCCAGCTTGTTACGTTTTTCCGGATTGGTGCCGTCCGATATTGATCTGAAACCGTTTCTGAAAGATGCCAAAAGGCAGCTTCACCATGAAGCGAATTATCAGCGTGAAGGCCAGTTTCTGCAGCGCTTTCACGATGCCCTCAAGGATGACCCGGCCTTTTGTGTGCCGCGCTGGTTCGAAGCGCTCAGCGCGCCTGATTTATTGGTCATGTCGTACGTCGACAGTGTTCCGATCGACGATTTGGTCAGCGCACCTCAACCGCAGCGCGACGAAGTGGTCGGCCACCTGTTCGCACTGTTCTTGCGCGAGTTGTTCGAGTTTCGAATGGTTCAGACCGATCCAAATTTTGCGAACTATCGCTATGCACCGGCCAGCCGACAAATCGTTCTGCTGGATTTTGGCGCGGTACAGGAGTATTCGATCGCGGTCGTGACTCAGTTCAAGAAATTGATGAAGGCGGCGCTACTCAAAGATCGAGCGCGAATGAAGTCAGCCGCGCAGGCTTTAGGGTATTTTGATGCCGCCACCAGTGCTCGTCACCAAGCGATGGTCATGGCCCTGTTCGACGTCGCTTTCGAAGCCCAGGGCTTCGAGGGGGACTACGACTTCGCAGCGTCCGATCTCGCCGCGCGGCTCAACCCGCTCGCGTTCGAGCTGATGAAAGATCGCAACTTTTGGCAGGTTCCGCCAACGCCTGTTTTGCTGCTACAACGCAAGGCGGCGGGTCTTTATTTATTGGCGGTCAAGTTGAATGCAAAAGTGAATATCAATGCTCTGGTACGGGCCGTGGTGTAGTGACTTCAGTGAGTTTTGAAATTATCCTGTTGAGAACTCGTTTTCGGTTTGTGTTACCAGCGCATCCACCGACAGGATTGCGCCGACCCCCGAACTCGAATGCCCGGCGCTCCAGATATCGCGCCAGCGCTGCGGCCGGTTGGCTCGGCCTTCGACGCTGATGTCTTTGGCGATATCGATCGCGCCACGCTCGGGTAAATTCTGCGGATCGAGACCAGCGGCCTGAATCGACGGAATCAACATATTGGTCTGCAAGCCGGTGAACGCGCGCGTCAGCACAATATCATCGGCACCAGAATCAACCAGCATCTGCTTGTAGGCGGGTGCGGCCATGCTTTCATGGGTTGCAATGAATTTGGTGCCCATATAAGCAAGGTCGCAACCCAGTGCGAGTGCTGCGCGCAACGCCACACCGTCGCTGATGCCACCGGCCAACACGATTGGGCCATCGAAGAACGAACGGACCGCACGCACAAAGGCGAACGGGTTGAGCCAACCGGTTTGGCCACCGGCACCGGCCGTGAGCAAGACCAGGCCATCGACGCCGGCTGCAGTGGCGCGTTCGGCATGGCGAATGCTACCGACATCGGCAAAGACCAGCGCGCCAGCGTCGTGTAGAGCGGGCAGCACCGCAGCCGGCGAACCAACACTGGTAATGACCATTTGCGGCGCGTACTTCATAATCGTGCCCAGATCGTCAGCCAGCCTGGGGTTTGAATGGTGAACGATCAAATTCGGACAAATGACACCGGCGGCTCGGCCACTGCGCTGCTCGGCTTCGCTGCGGCGTTCATGCAGTTGCGTCAGCCAGATGTTCAGTTCTTCGGTGTTGCGGCAATTCGCCGTCGGAAACGATCCGACTATGCCCGCACTGACGGCCCCACTGACGAGTTCAACGCCAGACACCAGGAACATGGGCGCCGCAATCAGCGGCAAACGCAAACGCGAGCGTAGCATGGCGAACTTTGAGGTAGTCATAGGCAATTATTTCCGTCGCAAAAAAGTAATTTTTTCTGATCAGCAACGATTCTATTCGGCTGCACGCCAGCGTACGATCAGTTGACGCAGTCCATCGCATCACACAAATCGGTGCAAGAATTTGAAGCGCAAATTTGAAGCCGTAACGGCAAACCATTGGTGCGCATTACCCAGCTCGAAACGCACAAGCTCCGTATCAAATTTGGCGTTCTGAAAGGCCGCGTTCGTGTTGCCAAGGATATCGATTCGCCGCTGCCGGATGAAGTGCTGGCGACTTTTGAAGCTCGTTAATGCGCTTACTGCTTGATACCCATATTTTCC
>JANORY010000124.1:0-3083 GCA_031415535.1 Burkholderiales bacterium
AATGCAAACGTGAAACCAACATACCACCACAACAACTCGAAATTCGACCGGACAGCGTCGGACGGGGCAAGCCTAAACAGCAAGTCTGGTTGGCCGACGAGTGCGGTGGCCGGCTTGCGAACGGCAGCGTTGGAGAACTGGTGATTCGCGGCCCCCACGTCATGCGCGGCTATTGGCGTGCACCCGAAGAAACCGCTTTACGGTTGCGCGACGGACCCGAGGCTGGCGAAAAGCTGCTTTACTCCGGCGATATCTTCCGCACGGATTCCGATGGCTGGCTGTATTTTGTTGGCCGCAAAGACGATATCATCAAGAGTCGCGGTGAAAAAGTCAGTCCGCGTGAAATTGAGAACATCATTCATTTGTTAGAGGGTGTTCGCGAAGTAGCCGTCGTTGGCGTTGACGACGAGTTGCTCGGGCAGGCAGTCAAGGCCTTCATTGAGCGGTACCCGGAATCAAGCTTGACCGAACTGAGCGTGATGCAGCATTGCATCAGCAAACTTGAGCGCTTTATGGTTCCGAAGTACATCGAGTTTATCGCCGAGCTGCCGCGAACCGATACCGGCAAGATTCGCAAGTCAAGCCTGATCGGCGCGGCACAGACTGAGCCTGTTAACGCCCTGAAACGGCCTTGAATCGACCGAACATGGGTCAGAAATTCGCGAGTACGGCATGAGTAACCACAAAGATGAAATCCGGGCCTTTATAAAGGACAATTTCCTGATCGGTCCGGGCGGCGAGGCACTGGCAGATGACGACTCGTTAATCGCCAGCCAGATCGTCGATTCGACGGGCTTTTTGGAGTTGGTGACTTTCCTCGAAGAACGCTTTGGCATTGTGGTCGATGATCTTGAAATGATTCCCGAGAATCTCGATAGCGTGCTGGCGCTGAACGCGTTCGTACAGCGCAAACAGGTGCCCTGAGCGCGTCAAGTAGCAATGCCGACCGAGCCGAAGATGCCGACCGACCCGAATGATTCAATCGACGACCTGCTGGCGATCAACTGCGAAGCCGAGGTCAAGAGAATCGGCTACTGGATTAGGCAAATGGTGGGCGGCGTACTCGGCAAACGCGGTGTTGTGCTCGGTCTGTCGGGCGGTATCGACAGCTCGGTGTGTGCAGCGCTCGCCGTACAGGCCCTCGGCCCGCACAAGGTGTTTGGCCTGCTGCTTCCGGAGCGCGATTCACGGGCGAGCGCAACCGACCTAGGTGCGGCGCTAGCCGATTCGCTCGGGATTCGCCAGATCACGCAAGACATCACGAGCGCGTTGACCGCGCTCGACTGTTACGAGCAACGTGACGCGGCTATTCGCCGCCTGTTTCCGGACTATGGCGAGGGTTGGAAATGCAAATTGGTGATCGCTGGCGGCCAGCAGGGCGGCATCAACTATTTCCAATTGATGGTGCAAAACCGCGCTGGCGCGTTCGAAAAACGCCGGCTGCCCTTGCGTGAGTACCTGCAGATCGTCGCAGCCACCAACTACAAACAAAGGGTCCGCAAGACCATCGAGTACTTTCATGCCGATCGGCTGAATTACGCGGTCATCGGCACCCCGAATCGGCTCGAATTTGACCAGGGATTTTTCGTCAAGAACGGCGATGGTGCTGCCGATTTAAAGCCGATCGCGCATCTGTACAAAACTCAGGTGTACGCTTTAGCCGCTCACCTGAGTTTGCCTGCCGCGATCTGCAACAGTACGCCCTCGACCGACACCTATAGTCTCGAGCAGGGACAAGACGAGTTCTACTTCGCCCTGCCCTACCGATCGATGGATATTGCCCTGCGCCTGCACAATCTGCAGCGGCCAGCCGAAGCACTCGCCGTTGCGCTGGCCATTTCCGTTGTCGAGGCCAAGCTGATCTATGCCGACATCACCGCCAAACGCCGCAGCACTCGTTACCTGCATCGGCCGTCGATGCTGCTCGAACCCGTGATCACCTGGAACCCGGCAGAGTAAGCATGGCCGCAGCACCGCGTCGCCGTATCAATGGGCCGGACGGACCTGATGAACTCCCTGCACTGGCCGCACAGCAGTGGCGATCGCTGGCCGCGCGGGCACGCGACTCGATCCCCCTGCCGGCGGACAAACCGACCGAGACCGGCGAATCGACGCTCAGGGCCTTATGGCATTGCGCCACAGGTCTGCGGCTCTCCAATGACGCCGCGCAATCAATCGAGCTGCGGCCTTTGCTCACCGAGCAATTCAAGCTGCTCGAGCAACTGCTTGAACAACGTATTGCGGGTGTTCCACTGGCGCACCTGACTGAACGACAGCAGTTCATGGGTCTGGAGATGATTGCCGGACCGGCCGCGTTGATTCCGCGACAGGAGACCGAACTGTTGGTTCGCACCGCGCTCGACGCGCTGGGTAATGCCACGTCCGGCGCGGATTCTGGCGACGCTTGCGCCTTCGATAGCCGGTTGGTCATGGACATTTGCACCGGCTCGGGTAATGTCGCGGCGGCGTTGGCGCATCTGAGCGCCGGCCTCGTCGTTCACGCTTGTGATCTATCAACCGATGCCATTGCGCTGGCGCGGCGCAACCTCGCGCACTTGGGTCTGTCAGACCACGTGCATCTTTATGTCGGCGATCTGTTTGAGCCGCTGCGCCAAGCTGGTCTGCGCCGACAGGCTGCACTGGTAACCTGCAATCCACCCTATGTTTCATCGGCCCGCGTCGCCAAGATGGCAGCGGAGATCGCTGGCTACGAACCAGCGCTGGCGTTCGATGGCGGACCCTTCGGAATCGGTATATTACGCAGAGTGATCCGCGACGCATCCGAAATGCTGCGCCCCGGCGGCTGGCTGGTACTGGAAGTCGGACTCGGCCAGGGCAACTCGGTCCTAAGCAATCTGCGCGCCAACCCGGCCTTCACTGACTGCAAGGCAATCAACAACTCGCTGGGCCAGATCCGGGTGGTTCGTGCGCGCCGCATCGGGAGGCACGACTGATCAACGCAGGGCGCACCACTGATCAACGTTCAGACCAAAATCAACCCAACAGCAAGACTCGAGTCAACAAATACATAAAGACGATACTGGCCATTTCAAGCGCCACCAGAACCGCGAACATTTTGCGCG
>JANORY010000125.1:0-2368 GCA_031415535.1 Burkholderiales bacterium
CTACGCAATAGCGAGCCGACTAGGAATCCGCCCACTGGGCGTGGTCAGCTTAGCAAACCTTAGCAGCTCCTCAGAGCGGCTCCCGCAACAGGCTCACGCTTCGCGCGCCATCTCCTGTGCCACCTGCCGCGCACACTCGACGAAAACCTGCACCACCGGGCTCTGGCTGCGCTGCTTGAGCGAAATGATTCCGATCGGCAACTTGAGGCCCAGATTGACGGGCAGGGCCTTGATCGGCCAGCCCTGCGCGCCGTAGCGATAGACTGGCTAGACGGCAGATCTAACTTTCGGCGTTTACGGCATTTTGCAGCACTTCCGAAACCCACTGATTAAGACTTTTTCCCGCCGCTTGCGACACAACCAAGGCCTTGCCATGAACTTCAGGCGGAACACGCAACAGAAGCTTTCCAGATGCGGGTTTCTCAGGCTTGAGGCCAAGCTCTTCGCATTCACACACATAATCATCGACTGATTTTTCGAATTCAGCCCGCAGTTCTGCAACCGTTTCACCGTGGAAACTGATGATGCTGCGAATGCCGAGGATACGGCCTACGATGATGTTGTCGCGCTCGTCGAACTGCAGACGTGCGGTATAGCCTTTGTAAGACATGGTGTTCATGGTCGGATTCCTACTCTGTCCAAAAGTTCGCGGGCTTCTTCGACTTGGTATCGCTTTGCGTCCTTGCCACGATGCGGACGATGGCAGCGCCATTGCTCGCCCTTAATCGCGATCTTGATTCGAGACCCCTCGCGTTCGGTGATCGAGCCACCCAAGGCCTTGATCAACGCCTCTATATCCGCGAACGCGACCGATGCTAAGGTGGGACGCATGAATATCGAATCGAGGGTTTTTCGATGTTTGGCATTCACAAAAGAATGTTATCAAATTATGATATCAGTTGCAATCACTTTGACCTGATGCACAATCAATTCCCGCAACCAGTCGTCACCACAGTCTTCATAAAGATTTTTTTCTACGGTAGCCGGTTCGTACCGTATGCCGCTGAGCGCATCGCCATGGTCTGTTCAGCCCCTGTGCGCCGCCGTCACTACTGGCTTTTGCCGAACCGACGCAAATTACAGCACGCGAAAAACGAGACTGGAACTCAGGCCTTGAGCATCATTCCCTGGTCCAAATTTCTACGCGGCGATCCTTCAGCCGGTGTAGTGCCGTAGCCGATCCGCGCGACCATTTGCAAGGTCGCCTTGCCGGGATCCAGCTCAAGCACGGCATACAAGGCTTGGTTCTGGGCCTTGACTTCGGCAAACTCCTGAACCGCCTGCGAAAGCGGGTGCATATCAATTTTCAACGAAGTCGCCAGCAAGTGTGCGCGCATGTAAGCGCGACCGCATTCAACTTGTTGCTTGCGCGAGTTCCCTGCAGTGGCCATCCACAGGTAGCCGCTACCGGTTTCGTAGGGCAGCCAACGATCCATCGTCAATTTGTAGATCGAGTTTCCTTTTGCCGGCACTTCAAGTCGATCGAACATACCGACGGCGCTTAGCATTCGTGGCATCAAGCCGGTAATCGAAATGCCGTCACGGTGCCGTTCGATTTCGCTCGGGCCGATCCGGAATAGCTTGGCCGATTCGAGATAGGTTCGCGGCGTCGTGAGTTCGATCTCATAGGCCTGGCGGGTGATCTCGCGCATCTTCTGCATCTTGGTTGGTTCCACCATAACGCCGTTCAACTGTGAAGTTGGCGGACTCAAGCTGGCTGCGGTGAGCGTCAATAATTTCGCATGCTCGGCAGAGAGTTGTCGGCTCGAATCGTAGGCACCCTTGTTGGTGTGGCGACTGCGGACGAAGGCAAACAACGGGTCTGGTTTAGTCGTGGCGCTCTGGACTACTTTAAGCCTGGCCACGATCGCGCCTTTGGGCAACTGGTTCAGAGGCGGTTCGCCGTTGGGAAATAAATTGATGTCCAACCCGTATCCTCGCTGAGCGGCGGCCAGGACCGCCAGCTCAAGAAAGGCACCGCAACCGATCAGAATTTGGCGGCCGTACGGGTCGGTCTCCGGCAGCAGGCGCTCGCCATCGCAAATCAGGGTTATTTCGCCCTCACGCCGCAGATCGGCGATCCAGGGTTGGCGATTATGCGGATTAGGAGCGAGCAGGCCATGGGCAAGAATCCAACGCCGAATATCGGTGTCGATTGCGATCGGCACCCAAGCTTCGACCGCTTTGGCGGGATAAGCGCCTGCCTTGACGGAACTACAAGCGGCCAGAACCAAGCCGCCACCAACCAAGCTAATGAAATGTCTACGTGCATGCATGAGTACACCTTTAAAGGAATTGAATAGAAAGTAACCTGTCGCCACTTTAGAAAGTGCTAAAGGTTTGCGCCAGATTCAAGTCGGTCTGGCAG